>QIJM01000471.1 GCA_003232445.1 Paraglaciecola arctica | reverse complement strand
GGAAAACAGAAGTACCCCTGTTTAATATCATCCCGTGGTTTGCCCAGTGTGGGGTTTTCTGCCAGCCACTCAAAGCGTTGTATCAATGACTCAAGGTAAGTGTCAGCCTGCGCTACACTCCACTCTTCACCAGTATAAAGCCAGATTGATTCAAGGTCGGCCTGCGCAAGCGCCCTAATACGATATTTTATGGTCATTTGCTAAGGTTCATTTGAGGTGTTTTTTATGTAGCGCCTCAATAAATTTGTCACCATTAAAGCCATCGACCAATGGGCTATCTTCTCCCGCTTGCAACTTATCCCTGAGCGCTTGCAGCTTTATTTCGTCTTCTTCTAATTTACGCAGGCCAGCGCGGACTACTTCACTCACCGATTGAAAACGCCCTGCATTGATTTTTTCATGCACAAAGTCGTCGAAATGCTCACCTAATGTCACTGATGTATTTCTTGCCATGGCATTAACCTCTTCAACTGTCAGTATTAAATATTAATATAGCATAAAAGTGATATTGTTGAGGAATAAGGGCTGGCTCAAAAGGCGCTTATTGAAGTGTGACTTTTGTTTTTAGTAGTACTGGCGAATAGACAAACTTATTTATTATTTATATATCAACCAGTTAATCAGATAGTTATGTTCCCGCCAGCGCCTGACTTCAGTGCCTGTAACGGGGGTTTTTATTGCTTTGACGTTCGTTACAAACTCCCCTATTCAGATAAACGTGTTGATATGAGCTTTGGTATTTATCGTGCAGACAGGCTGTCGTAGAGGAAATTGTTGGGATAATAGTCCAATGAAGCGATTCTTTAGATGGTTAAAAACGGAATGGAACCCAGCAACAGATTACCCATATTTTACGGAAGTTAAACAACACATATATATTGTTGGCTATTACAGCCAGACTAGGCCACATCACTATAACGGTGGTTTAAGTCCAAACGAGTCAGAAAGAAGATACTGGCTTTACTATTAAACCGTGGCCAATAACACTTGACCACTACAACTTGACCACTACAATTAGAGAATTCGAACAAGTAAAAGGTCTTCGTATAAAGGATTGGCCGATTAGAGAGTATTAAATAGTAAAGGGGGAATTTTATCACTTCTATCTCTTACGTCTTAACCACACCACTAGTCCCACAATAACAAAGAAAAAAGGCAGTAAAAACAGTATCACTATGACTTGGCGTTTCTGTTTGCTGGTTAAATCTAAACGTTCAACTTTTATCTCTTTTGCACTAACAAAGGTTTTGTAGTCTAGCTCTGCTAACCAGTTAACTAGGTTTAGTCCCATTTGTGCGTTGCTGTATTGATTGATATAAACGTTGCTTAAAAAATCTGCGTCGGTGAACACTATCAATCGGGTATCTGATGACTTATCACTTTGCAGCGCTTCATTTTTCTCTTCCATCACTACGTAAGCAAATGGCACTGGGCCGGCAGTATCGATATTGGGATCAAATTGTATATCTAAGGTTCGATTGGTTTCAGCCCAACTATTTTCTGTTGATGCGGTTGAGACTATGACCGCATGTTTGATGCTTGCACGGCGCTGTAGCAAAACACGAATAGAGCGAGGACGCACGTAAAAGGTGTAATCCAAACCTTCAGTTATCGCTTTATGACGCTGATAATTTTTAGTCGCTGGGCTGCCAACATCATCACCAATATGATTGGTAAAATCGACCACAATGTCTGATTGAACATCAAGACCCCATTGATTAAGAATGGCGTTTAAATTTGGATTTTTTTGCAATTGTTCTGCGCTTAACGGCTTGTCTGGAGTAGTGACTAAGGTGTGTTCGATTAAAAATAACGCATCACCGCCTTTTGTTAAGTAGTCACTAATTAGGGCTTCTTCATTTTGGCTTAATTCGCTTGTGGGCCCAGCAATAATCAACACATCACAATCTGCTGGGATAGACTTACTAATACCTAACATCAACGTTTTACTGTGAATGTTATTATCCGCTAACAACTGTTTGAATTTGGATAAACCAGCGTATTCCTCATTTGAAATCGAATATTCACCATGTCCAGTGAGAAAATAAACGGTTCTTGGTGCGCGGCTAGCACGGGCTATTGCATTGGTTAGTTTTTCTTCAGTCAAGGAGTTTTGGGTGAAATCAACGTCTTTACGGTTGTCGCCAGATTGAACAATCACTTTTCGTTCTTTAGCATTGATTGCGTTGCCAAATTTTGCGGCATAAGCAATCTGCTCAATAGGGTCGATGATTTCGGTTTTAATAACACCAGCGGATGCTCTTTCGTATTCTTTGAATAGGTCTTGCAGGTATTTGGGTGGCATTCCTACATAAAAGGCCGTTAACTGAACCTCATGGGTCAATGTGCTGACATATTCGATGGTATTGTTAGATAAAGTATGTTGCTTATCTTGTGTGACATCCCATCTTATGCTCGAATTATTGGCTAAATAATGACTTACCCCAATAAACACAACGCTGCCTGTGACGATGCAAAAAACAATGCCCACTTTTTTCCATCGTTTGAGGCTAAAAAGACTAACTGAACCAGTCGATTTAATTTGGCCAAAATTATGTTTAATAATCAAACTGAGCAGCACAAAAAATGCAATGCCACCAATAACGGCCAGCGCACTTGCCAGATAGCTAAACTGTTGTTCGATATAAAAAAGCGATAATCCGAGGATAAGGCTTAAGAGTGCAAAACCACAGAACAAGGGAAAAAGGGTACGTTTATTCATTTAGTGCCACAACCTGTTGTCGATACTTAGTCGTGTTAATACCAAACAAAGTAAAATACCCGTTAAATAATAAACCACGTCACTGGGCGTAATGATGCCTATTGCGAAGTTTTCTAAGTGTGTATGCGTACTAAAATGAGTAAGGAAATGTTCGGCAGAACCGGTAACGTATTGGGTAAAGCTGGTGGAAAAATAAAGTAAAAATAAAATCAGATAAGACACCATAGCGGCAATTATTTGGTTAGATGTCCAAGACGAAGCGAGTAAACCAACAGCAATAAAAAATGCCCCTTCTAACCAAATCCCTAAATACCCCGATAACATGCTGAATGGGTCGGGATCACCAAAATATTCAACGATAAAGTAATAAGTAACCGTCAGGCTAATCAACAGGGTGTAGAAAATGAGTATGCTAAAATATTTACCCAATACAATCATGGTATGGGTTAAGGGTGACGTCAGCAAAAATTCCATAGTGCCATTTGATTTTTCTTCAGAAAATAACCGCATGGTTAATAGCGGGATAAAAAACAACAACATAAACTCCATAAGTTGAAAAACATCTCGTAGCGACACCTCGCGATTTTGATCGATGATCAGAAAAAAGAAAATATTAAACAAAGACAGCATTACAATTAAAATAATGTAGGCAATCGGCGAGCTAAAAAAGCTGTGTAATTCCTTTTTTGTTAACGCGAAGATTTTATTCATCCGACACCTGTAATGCTTCTTCTACTGGTGTCTGGGGTTGATGATGGTTGATGAAAACCTGCTCTAAGGTTAAAGGCTGTGATTGACTAGCATCTTTGTTTTTCAATAACTGTTCTAAAGGATCATCAAGCACTATTCGCCCCGATTTAATCATTAATACCCGTTGAGCTATTTGCTCAATTTCAGTCAAGGTGTGAGTGCTTAACAGCACCGTTCTTTGGTCTCGTTGGTTTTTGATCAAGGCCAATACTTGTTGAATTTGCATGGGGTCAAGACCGCTAGTGGGTTCATCTAAAATGAGTAACTTAGGCTCGTGAATAATAGCTTGAGCAATGCCAACTCGCTGTTTATAGCCTTTGGATAATGTCGCAATAGTTTTTTGTTTAACCTGCTCTAAGTCACATTCTTCCAATACTTTAGCTAGCTGAAATTGTCGTTTATTTTTTGGCACGCCTTTTATTTCAGCCGCAAATTTTAGGTAATACTGTACTGTCATATCGCCATACAGCGGAGGTTTCTCTGGCAAATAGCCAATTTTTTGCCGAATAGTCAATGAATGCTTAGTGATATCATCACCATCAATGGTGACCGTACCAGATGATGCTGTAATAAAAGAAGTCAAAATACGCATCAAGGTGGTTTTTTTACCTAAGAGTCCGACGATATCGCCTGTATTCATTTCAAAGGAAACGTTGTCTAGTGCTTGAAATGAACCGAAGTTTTTACTGATCTGCTTAACAACCAACATTGAAAGTGCCTCTCCCAGATGAGTATTAGATTAGTCTCAAAAAATTTCCCATTATAAATCTTTTGCAACCGAGGCTCGCGGCCAATGTGGATTGGTATTATACACTTAAATTCCAAAGAGCTTGTAGAAAAAATTCAGTATCAAAACACAAACGGTAGTTGACTCTGAAATTAACTAACCAGAATCGACATGATTTAGCTATGTGAGACATTCCGCCCCGTTTGTTCTCTTGGTCTTTTATCACTGGCTAAATCGTGGCTACATTGCATTTAGACTTTACGGTAATAACCAACGCTATTATTTTATATACTGATAGTAAGCTATCAAGTGCAATTAATATGTAAAGCCGTTAGGCTATTAACTAACATAAACTTTACAATAATTATAAAAATTAGGACTCTAGATGAATTTAGCAAGCCTCGACATCGCCATTTTTGTGGTTTACGTATTAGGGCTTTTAGCCCTTGCATTATATATCTCCAGAGCAGAAAAAAACCATGAGAGGAATACCAAAGATTATTTTTTAGCCAGTAAATCCCTGCCTTGGTGGGCCGTAGGCGCATCACTTATTGCGGCAAATATTTCAGCTGAACAAATCATTGGTATGTCGGGTTCAGGCTATGTATTGGGGTTAGCCATTGCATCTTACGAGTGGATGGCGGCGATTACTTTGATCATAGTGGGTAAATATTTTCTACCTATTTTCCTCAAAAATGAAATTTATACTATGCCTCAGTATTTGCAGCAACGCTTTGATGGCCGAGTAAAAACCATTATGGCGGTATTCTGGTTGGCCGTTTATGTGTTTGTTAATTTGACCGCTGTTTTATGGTTAGGAGGCTTAGCCATTACCACGATGACTGGCGTAGACTTGGCCTACGGCATGGTATTCCTTGGTTTGTTCTCTATTGCTTATTCGTCATACGGCGGGCTAAAAGCCGTTGCTTACACCGATATTATCCAAGTGATTTTGTTAGTATTTGGTGGACTAGTCCTGACTTATATTAGTTTAGATTTAGTATCGGATGGCAATGGTGTGTTAGCAGGATTTTCGATATTAACAGAACTGGCACCCGAAAAATTTGACATGATATTTGCTGCTGATAGCCCGCACTATATTAGCCTGCCGGGCTTGTCGGTGTTGATTGGTGGCATGTGGGTGATGAATATTTCTTATTGGGGTTTTAACCAATATATAATTCAGCGCGCATTAGCAGCAAAAGACTTAGCAGAAGCACAAAAAGGTATCGCTTTTGCGGCCTATTTGAAAATTTTAGTGCCATTCTTTGTGGTTGTTCCAGGCATAGCAGCATCGGTACTGTTCACGGATTTAGACCGAGCTGATCAAGCTTATCCAAGCTTAATGAACCTGATGCCAGTTGGATTAAAAGGTTTAGTGTTTGCAGCATTGTTCGCAGCGATAGTCTCTTCATTAGCGTCTATGTGTAACAGCATATCCACTATCTTTACTATGGATATTTACTCTCATTTCAAAAAAGACAAAAGCCAAAGTCACTATGTAAAAGTAGGCCGTATCGTGAGCATTTTAGCGCTAATTATTGCAATGATTTGTGCCAAACCTTTACTTGGACAATTTGAACAAGCGTTTCAATATATACAAGAATTTACTGGTTTCTTTACCCCTGGCATAGTGGTTATTTTCTTACTGGGCATGTTCTGGAAAACCATGAATTCAGTGGGTGCGATTACTGCAGCTGTAGGCTCAGCGGTTTTATCCATATTGTTTAAAATTGCTTTACCTTCTTTACCCTTTATGGACAGAGTGGGCGTAGTATTTTTAGCCTGCATAGCATTGGCAGTATTGGCATCTATTGCAACCCGCAAAAACTATGTTGCTGGAGGCACAGGAGTCGTTTCACTCGATAAAGTCAGCTTTGACACTAAAGGCTCGTTTAACATACTCGCTATTGGCATAATAATTATTCTAACGGCCTTGTATGCCACATGGTGGTAAAACGCTGTAAATGATTACCTTTAAGAAATTGTAAGGTTAGTAGTGTTTTACTTAAATGCATAACTCGGTAAAACACTACGCTTTATCTATTATTACGGGTTTAATACCAATCCATCCTAACAATTTACCCACCCCAAAATTTAGAGTCATCCAAGGATCAAGCAAATACAGTCAACTAAACGGCTCTATGCTGTTGCAAAAAATCAATAAATTCTTGTTCTGGCAATGGATGACTAAAGCAAAAACCTTGTATTTCGTCACAGCC
>QIJM01000061.1 GCA_003232445.1 Paraglaciecola arctica | reverse complement strand
TTAGATTTTACGAGGCTAACAAATTTTTACCTTTACGTTAACGTAAAGCAAACAATTTCACTTATCAACAACTGTCTCGTTAGCTATACAACCTTTAAATCCTTCCTTTTGATGATTTCATAGCTGAGACTCAAAAAATTAATTATTTTTATCTCTTCTGCCTGCTATGCTGCTGATTATGTGTAGAAAAATAGTCCACTCATATGTCACTTGCTAAAGTTAAAGTCGCCGTTGTGGAAGACAATGGAATGGCGCGAGCCAATATCCGTAATCATTTGTTGAATATGGGGTTTGGCCAAATTAGTTGTTTCAGCAATGGCCGAGAGCTAAAAGCCAATATAAAGGATCAGAAGCTAGATCTTCTGTTGATGGACTTTCACCTTGGTCAAAATAAAAACGGTGTAGAAGTCGTACAAGACTTACAAAAGCAGAAACAAATCACCCACTCTACTTGTGTGATGTTTATTACCTCCGATCGACTCCCGCTTATTATCGGCCAGATTGTTGATGTGCATCCAGAAGCATTAGTAATCAAGCCTTATACAATACGTCATTTGGTTAAGAATATTTTTAACTGTCTTAACCTACATAAATATTTATTGCCTGTTTACGAAATGATGGATGATGAAAATTATCCTCAAGCATTAGTCCTACTAGAGCATTTAATAGAAAAAAATGCCCAACCAAAGAAAAAAGGCGCACTGGTCAAATTGCGCGCCAGGTTATTAACCAAATTAGGCCGCTATGCTGAAGCCGCAGATCTTTACCGCGGCATTTTGCAACAATCCGACAAAGTCATATGGGCAAAATGGGGATTGATCCAAAATCTATTTTTAGATGAGTATATAGAGGAAAGTGAAACCTTATTACACGATCTGACTCAGTCAAAACTCACTAATGACAAAGCTTGTGAATGGTTGGCACGCATTAGTGTAAACAATAATCAATACAGTAAAGCCGAAAACTACATGCATCAAATCCGAGAAGGCGAACTATCTATTCCTGCAACTCGGTTAAAAGCCTACATTTATCAAGCGCAAGAGCGCGGCGACAAAGCCATTACTTTGCTAGAAAAAAAGCGTGAGTCTAACCGTTCTATTCGCGAACGTTACGATGAAATATCCCTCGATCTCGCGCGTTGTTATATAGCTGAAGCGGAACTGAGAACTAAACCCGAACGTTCTTCAGATTTGCAAGTGGCCAAATTTTTGATTGGTGCTGCAGGCAGAAAACTATCCGACCCTAGTTTAACCATCAAAAAAGATTATATGTATGCCATGATCGCGTTTATGCAAGGCAATGTGGCCAAAACCAATGAAATTTTATCCCGCCCCGGCATGAGTGAGCTACAAGACGCTGAAATATCCACTATTACCGATGCAGTTCAAGCATGGAGTAATGCTGGTGATACTGAAAAAGCCAAAGAATTTTTGAAACTCAGTCAAGAAAAGCTGAAAGATATTGATGACGGTAATGAAAAAACGGTCTCAGCTATATTGGTAGCAAAAGGCGAAGATGCCATTGGTGAAAGAAAACCGCAAGCGCTTGAATTTAACAAGATTGGATTGCAAAAATACACCCGCAAAAACTATGTCGCAGCAACGGACGACTTCTATCAAGCTTATTTGCTATTCCCACGGGAGTTGGCTTTCGGCCTCAACTTATTACAGGGCTTAGTAGACGCCGAGTTACTTTCCTACAAAAAAGTCAACACCCTGGAATTTTTAGCAGAGTTGCAAAATCGTGAACTCAATGAGGACAATAAAAAACGTTTAGAGGAAATCGTCAGTCGGATCACCAAGAAAAAAGAAGTATATTTTATTACCCGTGAAACAAAGGAACAAGAAAGCGATGAAGATGGCGACCCTTAAAACAAAAGTATTATTAAGGAATAACACACTTTCATTGCTCAGCAATACCTTTTTTGTTGCACTCTTTAGCCTTATTTATTTCCCACTAGAGAGTCGATGTTTGGTATGCCTGTTGGCACTATCGCTGGGTACTTCTATTTTGATGACAACAAGTTTATCCGCACTGATTTCCTCAACGAAAACCAACTTATGTTGGGGTTGAATCAAAGATTTACTAAATACTGTTAATTAAATAATTAACGAACGATTTGCTGAACGCGACTAATGGCTGCCCCCCAAAGGGCAGCCTCATGCTGATACTTTCAACACTATTTGTCTTTTTTCGGTATAAAGACTTGAAAACCACATAACACTAAAATAACAATAATGCCCACTAGCACACCCAACCAAGGCTCAAAGACACTAAATGCCATTGCTGTAATGACCATCGCACCGCGCTCAGTAGCATCTTGCACAAGTGACAAGGCTAACGTAGCACAAGCAAATGCAGTAAGCACAAGAGTAACCGCTAACGCCAAGGGTAATAAGGGTTCTAACAAGGTCACGAACGGCAGTAATATAAACAAAATGGGTAAACCAAATGCATAAAAACTACCTATGCTATCGAAAATCGAATCTATCTTGTCGCGTCCTTGTGCCCAACGTTTAAGAAGAACAACTTGAATACCGGTCCACAACACGCCTTGAGTGGCAAAGAAAGGTGCAATAATACCCATCAAAATATTTCTAATACCGGTAGCCATATGTGCTCGGCTACTGTTTAATTCGAGCTTTTCATCTGCGCGTAAGGTTTGCGCTTGTTCTATCATTTCATTGCCAGTCACCACATCACCAAAAAATAAGATATAGGTGATTAGCGCCAATGGAAATGAAGCAATAAAGGTTTCAACTGGCGGCCAACCAATCACCAAAGGCGACGCTTTTTCCCATAGAGAAGCAGCCGAAGCTCCCACATCAAGAATTTCCCAGCGAATATTGTATTGAAACTCACCAGTAAAAAATCCAACACTGCCTGCTATAACAAATCCGGGTAATAAACCAAACCCAAGAATAGTCGCCAGCCATTTTTTATCTATCGCAAGCGCTTGTAGAGGCTTAGAAAAGGCAAACACTAAACAGATCATCACCCCCATCGTCCCCGCTATAGGTGCTGATTGAAATACATTAGCCGCATCGCCGTCTTTAGTAACACGCAAAAAAGCGGCAATTGCAGCGCCAAGTATAATGCCGCCTTTAAACACATTGGGCACAACTTTAATTAACTTAGCGCCAAGACCAGTCATCCCCAACACAATCAAAATAAACGCAAAGTTCAATGACAGTGCAGTCATTGCTTGGAACTGTGAGGTATGGTCTCCCAAATAAGCGGGCGCTGTAATAAACGCGACGACAAAAGGTATTGCAGGTGTTAACCAACCTGGCGCATAAGGGTCGCCAAA
>QIJM01000685.1 GCA_003232445.1 Paraglaciecola arctica | reverse complement strand
ATAGATTAGGTCGGCTTTTGCTCCTCTCCATCACTCTTGTAAATAGTTCATCAGGATTGTCTTCACTTATAATAGATAGCAGATGTAAAATTCGTATCATTCCATCCATGAGTTCTTCTGAGACAATTCTAAAATCTTGGCCTTTACGATAAGCGTCAGCAGCTTCAGATATTTCTGAGTGTGTTAGGGTGAGTAATTCCCAAATGCGCGTTTCTTCAGACGAGAATCCTTTATCATCTAGAAGTTTTCTGACCTCCCGCATTTTCGCGGTCAAATTATTTTCCATATATAACTCCTAAATAAATGAGTAAAAATATTAATGTTGAGGAATGTATACGATCAATTTTTGTGATCCATAGCCCATTTTTAATATTCTATGTTAGGACATTGTTTGCTTGAGTTCGATAAATTTCATTACTTCGATTATTAATTAAACTATATAGGTATGGAAATAATGGATAGATTAACATTTATTGATTACAGTGCAGCTTCAAAAAAAACTGATCAGTTTAAAACTGACGATGACAAATCAAGTATTATGTATTCCCTTTTCAGTATAAAGGAAGAAGTTGATGAGGTATATCGTTTGGCGTTAAAAGAAGACTTAGAGGGGCAACTAAGTGATTTTTTTGAGGAAAAGGTAGGGAAAAAACTAGGTAACATTCTTTGGTACACATCTTCGATAGCTAATCGACTAGAGTTTGATTTCGACAAAATTGCGAAAAAAAACCTTGAGAGATGTGAAAATAGGTGGCGAACCATTGATTACGATAAAGGCTATGACAATGATGAAAGTCTTCCTAAAAAGTTTATGATTCAATTCAAAGAAGTTGGGGAAAGAAAAGTTATCACTTCACTTAAGGTTTACCATGACTTAGAGTGGCTTCAAATGGGTGATAGAATCGACGATAATTCTCATATTGTTGATGGCTATAGATATCATGACATATTGCATATTGCATATGTTGCTTACCTTGGGTGGTCTCCCGTAATTAGAAGGATGTTTAAGCGAAAAAGGAAAAGTAAACCAGAAATAGATAGAGTTGAAGATGGTGCCCGCGCAGCAAATCTTGAGGAAGCATTGACGGCTTTTGTTTTTGAATACGCAAAAAGAAATGATATGTTTAAAGACCAAGACAATCTAGATATAAAATTATTAAAAACTGTAGAGAGATTGGTGAAATCGCTTGAAGTGCATTCTGCTCCGCCTAAGCAATGGGAAAAAGCTATTATCAACGGTTATAAAGTACTTAGACAATTAAGTGAAAATAAGGGCGGTTATTGTGTTGTTTCTAGAGGAAGCGAAAATAATGAACCTTTAACTTTCTATAAAGATGCACCAACAAATTACTAAGATGAATATTTTATAATGTCTCACTTCAGTCCGAATTTTGAATTCCATTCGACTGAAAACGTCCGCTAAGGGAGTTTTGTCTGATTAAATTGTCCACTAAATCGATTAACAAACACCAATGTTTACTCGCTAATATTTAGAATTCAATTTTAGCGTCTACTGACTTATAATATTTTAAATGCTTGGAGCTTAGCGCACTTGAATGCATTTAAATACAACAACAACTTATTATCAAAACCAAGGCATTAACCCTATCATGTCTCAGTTGGCAAGCTGAGCAATTTTAGTGTTTTTACCGCAGAAATGGTCGACGAAACGTGACAGTGTTTAATCCAACAGTCAATAGAGGTCATCACCAAACAAATGAGGCCTTTGTCTATATTGGAACGAGTGGGGATACCAGTGATTTTGTTTGCGATGCCATCAAAGCGTGGTGAATACTCTGAGCCTATCCGACCAGTACCAGGTTAATGGAGGCAACTTAAATTTAGTTCTCTCAATTCTTCTAAATTACGTAACCTGTTTAAAATTTCAAAATTTGCAATAGTGTCAGTTTGCGTAGCTACAGGAGCATAACTGTAGGTTAGCTCACCTAAATCAGAAATTTTATGAACATTGGAAATGTTCCACTTATCTGCCCATGGATCAAGTAATGAATTTTCATGATTAACTTCCGATTTTTTATTTTCATTTCCTGGTATTTCTTGCCATTCACTCCATATCCTATCTATATTTGCATGATGCATATAAAACAATGGGTCCATCGGTGAATCCATAGGATTAGACATAATACCACCTACCCAATTATGCCCTCTATTATGAGGGTTTATTTCTAAAGGTAAGTACCGCGTTGGCATCTCCTGTTGAAGAAGCGAAAGTCTATATTCAACAACAAACCGGCCCTGTTAATGCGGATGAAACCAGCCATAAGCAGCAAGGCAACAAAATGTGGGTGTGGTTAGCAACGACTCTATTGGTTGCGGTGTTTATCATTCGCAGTAGTCGCTGCACGGAGTCCGCCAAAGCATTATTAGGTGAAAATTTTGTATCCTCTTCAAAATCCATGGGGTTGGTTGAAAAGCAAACGAATGCTGGCACTATAATGCTCAAAAATAGTTGTTGAAATTTCGACGCATAAACGTGATGATACGATCGATATGGATGCAAAACTGAAGGAACAACTCAAACATTTAGACGTTGACTTTGATCACATTCGTGATGAGTCTACGCGTCATGATGTGAGCTTATTACTCAATGGAGTCGAAAATTTTGCCAATGAGAATGATGAGCTAAAAGAAAAAGTCCAGCACTTAACCGACGAAATCAATCGACTCAAGGGTGAACAAGGCAAACCCAAGATACGTGCGGGGAAAAAAGACACCGATATTTCCTCAGAGCAAGAACGCAAAGAAAAGAAGCCACCGAAGCCGAAAAAGTCCAAAGCAAAGCAACACTTAATTAAAGCGGATCGCGAAAAACTCTGCCAAGTTGACCTCACTGAGTTACCCAGTGACGTCGTGTTTAAAGGCTATGATCGAGTGACAATCCAAGACATTGTCATCAAGACTGATAACATTGAATTCAAACGCGAGGTTTATTATTCCCCCTCGCTCAACAAGCGCTTTATTGCACCACTGCCATCGGGCTATAGCGGCGAATTTGGGCCTGGGATGAAAGCCTTAGTGTTATGCTTATACCATGACGGCGTTATGTCACAACCGGCGATTCATCGTTTCTTGAAAACCAGCGACATTTATCTTTCACCGGCCACAATCTCACGGATCATTACCGATGATCAATCCATTTTTCATCAAGGATTAGCGGATATCTTATCCGCGGGTCTGCAGTCCAGCGTCTATCAACATATTGACGACACCGGTGCCCGAGTCAATGGCAAGAATCATTATACTCACGTGGTATGTAATCCTTTTTACACGGCGTATTTTACGCGTCCTAAAAAAGAT
>QIJM01000378.1 GCA_003232445.1 Paraglaciecola arctica | reverse complement strand
GCAACAAGAAAGGTATCACAAAATACGCACTACTTTGGATTCTTTGGAGTAGTTAACCCGAGCTCAGGTTAACTATCTTCATTAGGTATAAACCGTTTACAAGCCACCAGCAATATCATCGGCTAAAAAATTGATACACATCGCATAACCATTTTGTGCAAAGAGTTTAGCTGTTATACCAATCCATATTTGGATTAGATCATTTCAACCGCTATTGCGGTAGCTTCCCCTCCGCCAATACACAAAGAAGCGATACCCTTTTTAAGGTTATTTTGTTTAAGGGCGTGTAATAGGGTAACAATAATCCTAGCACCGGATGCACCAATAGGATGTCCAAGCGCACAGGCTCCGCCTTTAATGTTGACCTTATCTGGGCTTAATCCCAGATTTTTGATGGCCAGCATAGTGACCATGGCAAAGGCTTCATTGATTTCAAACAAATCTACGTCTTCATGCGACCAGCCCGTTTTATCAAATAGTTTTTGCATGGCGCCAACTGGTGCCACAGTGAAATTTTCGGGTTCAATGGCATGAGAGCTGTGCGCAACAATTTTAGCTAAAGGCGTTAAACCTAATGCCTTGGCTTTACTTGCAGACATAACCAACAGAGCAGCAGCACCATCAGAGATGGAACTTGAGTTGGCGGCGGTCACCGTACCGTCTTTTTTAAATGCCGGGCGTAATGTGGGTATTTTTTCTGGCTTAGCTTGTTTTGGGCCATCATCACTAACCACTAACAGATCGCCCTTGCGGGTTTTGATCGTAACAGGGGTAATTTCATCGACGAACAAACCCGCATCTTGTGCACGGTTGGCTTTTTGCAAACTGGTTAGGGCAAATTCATCCATTTGTTCCCGCGTGATCCCCTCAGCATCAGCGGTTGCTTGGGCGAAACAGCCCATAGCTTGTCCATCATAGGCGTTTTCTAAGCCATCAAGCATCATGTGATCTAATACCTGCCCGTGCCCCATACGATAACCAGAACGGGCTTTTGGCAATAAATAAGGTGCATTGCTCATGCTTTCCATACCACCCGCCACTATCGCTTCTGCCGTGCCCGCTTTAATCAGATCATGCGCTAACATAAGGGCTTTCATACCTGAACCACAGACTTTATTAATGGTTGTTACCCCAGTTGCTAAAGGCAGCCCTGCTTTTAACGAAGCTTGTCTGGCTGGTGATTGCCCTAAACCGGCTGACAACACGCAGCCCATTATCACTTCATCGATATGTGACAATACCGCAGACGCATCTTGAGTATCTTCCAGTGCAGCTTGAATAGCATTGGCCCCCATTTCTGTGGCTGTCATAGGCGACAGACTACCCATAAACCCACCCATAGGTGTGCGCTTTGCCGACACGATGACAATTGTATTATCAGACATAAAAATTCCTAAACGTTGCGCTATAACTCATTTTATTCATCACCAGCGTACAGGAATTTGCACGCTTTGTGTTTTATCACAATGATTGACTTAGCCAATATCCGCTTTACAAGATTGATTTTAAAACATTAATTTACTTTCAGTTTACGTAAACGTAAACCTTATTAACAAACTTTGACCACGTACATATGAGTAAATAATGAGTAAACAGACTTTTAGCATAGGCGAACTAGCCAAATCAATGGACATTACCTCACGCTCTATTCGATTCTACGAAGAACAGGGTTTATTAAATCCAACTCGAATTGGCCAGAACCGTGTTTACATGAAAAAAGATCTGGTTCGTTTAAAGCTTATTTTACGTGGCAAACGTTTAGGATTTTCTTTAGCGGAAACCAAAACCTTATTTGATTTGTATGACAGTCACCAAAATTCAAAAGTACAGCTAGAAGCTATGCTCAAAATGACAGATGAAAAACGTGCTCATATGCAACAACAACTAGAAGACATTGAAATGTTAAAGGCCGAACTAGAAGACGTAGAAGCCCGCTGTCAAGACGAACTCAATGCCCTAACTCAAGGACAAACCGTATGAATGCCCCCTATCCAACGTTAAACTTTGGTCTCGGTGAAGACATCGATATGTTACGTGACCACGTATATAACTTCGCCCAAGGTGAAATTGCTCCACTGGCTGAAAAAGCAGATCAGGCGAATGGTTTCCCCAATGAGTTATGGCCAAAGCTCGGTGAAATGGGGCTTTTAGGTGTGACAGTCGCAGAGCAATACGGTGGCTCTGATATGGGTTATTTAGCTCATGTCATTGCCATGGAAGAAGTCAGCCGTGCATCAGCAGGCATTGGTTTAAGTTATGGCGCGCACTCAAATTTATGTGTTAACCAAATTCATAAAAATGGTAACGATGCTCAGAAACTAACCTATTTGCCCAAGTTAGTCAGCGGTGAACATATCGGAGCCTTAGCCATGAGTGAGCCAAACGCAGGTTCAGATGTAGTGAGCATGAAATTACGTGCCGACAAACGCGGCGATGTGTATGTGTTAAATGGCTGCAAAATGTGGATCACCAATGGTCCCGATGCTCATACCTTTGTGGTATATGCCAAAACCGATGTATCAGCCGGAGCCAAAGGCATGACAGCTTTTATCGTCGAGCGCGGAACTAAAGGGTTTAGTCAGGCTCAAAAACTGGATAAATTAGGTATGCGCTCGTCTAACACCTGCGAACTGGTATTTCAAGATTGTGAAGTTCCGGCAGAAAACATTCTAGGTCAAGAAGGCGGTGGTGTAAGAGTATTGATGAGTGGTTTGGATTACGAACGTGTCGTTTTATCAGGCGGGCCGCTAGGCATTATGCAAGCTTGTATGGACTTAGTGGTACCTTATATACACGACCGTAAGCAGTTTGGTCAATCTATCGGTGAGTTTCAATTAGTACAAGGTAAAGTGGCTGATATGTATACCCAGATGAACGCTGCTAGAGCTTATGTGTATGCCGTTGCACGTTCATGTGACAGAGGTGAGACCACTCGTAAAGACTCAGCAGGCGCGATTCTTTTTTCTGCAGAGTTGGCAACAAAAATGGCCTTAGACGCTATCCAGCTTTTAGGTGGCAATGGCTACATCAACGAATTTCCAGCGGGTCGTTTATTACGTGATGCCAAGTTGTATGAAATTGGTGCGGGGACTTCTGAAATACGCAGAATGTTGATTGGTCGAGAGTTGTTTAAAGAGTCAGCTTAAAATCTCTAAATAACTTCCTATAGCAAAAACCGGAGCAATACTGTGCCGAAAATCATCAGTAAGCTAAATACCAAAAGCCAAGAATTCGTGGCTAATGCACTGCATATGCAAGTGCAAGTAGACGACCTAAAAGATAAAATTGCAATAATCAAAAACGGTGGTGGCGAAAAGGCTAACCAAAGGCATATCGGTCGAGGCAAACTTCTTCCCAGAGAGAGGATCAACACCTTACTCGACTCAGGCTCGCCTTTTCTAGAACTGTCGCAGTTAGCCGCATATAAAGTGTATGAAGACAACGTACCTGCTGCGGGTATAATCGCAGGTATAGGCCGTGTGGCGGGTATAGAATGCATGATAGTGGCCAACGACGCCACAGTAAAAGGTGGCAGTTATTATCCGTTAACAGTGAAAAAACACCTACGCGCACAAACTATCGCTGAACAAAATAATTTACCTTGTATCTACTTGGTTGACTCAGGTGGGGCTAACTTGCCTCGTCAGGATGAGGTGTTTCCAGACAGAGAACATTTTGGCCGGATATTCTTCAACCAAGCCAATTTATCAGCACAAAATATTCCACAAATTGCCGTGGTGATGGGCTCATGTACCGCTGGTGGTGCATATGTGCCCGCCATGGCAGATGAATCTATTATCGTTAAAAACCAAGGCACGATTTTTCTCGGTGGCCCTCCTTTAGTTAAAGCCGCTACAGGTGAAGTGGTGACTGCTGAAGACTTAGGCGGAGGCGATGTACATTGTCGTACATCAGGTGTGGTCGATCATTTAGCCAACAATGACCATCATGCGTTGAAAATTGCCAGAGACGCCATCGCCAGATTAAACCGTAACAAATCGATTCAGCTCGATGTGTGCGAACCTGTTGAGCCAGCCTATGCAAATGACGAAATTTATGGCGTTATCCCCAAAGATACTCGCCAACCTTATGATGTAAGAGAAGTGATTGCTCGGGTAGTAGATGGTTCGGAATTTGATGAATTTAAAGCCTTGTATGGTCAAACACTGATCTGTGGTTTTGCCAGAATTTTTGGATATCCAGTGGGTATAATCGCCAACAACGGTATTTTGTTTTCAGAATCAGCGCAAAAAGGCGCGCACTTTATTGAGCTGTGTGCACAGCGAAAAATCCCTTTAGTGTTTCTACAAAACATTACTGGTTTTATGGTAGGCAAACAATACGAAGCAGGCGGCATAGCTAAACATGGCGCGAAAATGGTAACCGCAGTAGCGTGCGCCAAAGTGCCTAAATTTACCATCTTGATTGGTGGTAGTTTTGGTGCAGGAAATTATGGCATGTGTGGCCGTGCTTATGACCCACGTTTTATGTTTATGTGGCCGAACGCGCGTATATCTGTGATGGGCGGTGAGCAAGCTGCGGGTGTGTTAGCACAAGTTAAACGAGAACAAAAAGAACGTGTGAATGAGCAATGGAGTGCAGAGCAAGAAACACAATTCAAGCAACCCATTATTGATGCCTACGAAACCCAAGGTCATCCTTATTATGCTTCAGCGCGTTTGTGGGACGACGGCGTAATTGACCCCGCTGACACCCGTCAAGTGTTAGGTTTGTGTATTTCAGCTAGCTTAAATAAACCTATAGAGGACACTCGGTTTGGCGTCTTTAGAATGTAAGAATGAGAATATAATGAATCAAACCGATAAAGTCTTATT
>QIJM01000556.1 GCA_003232445.1 Paraglaciecola arctica | reverse complement strand
TCAAGCGGAGGAAGTATGGGTTTTGCCTTGCTACTACTATTGTTCGTCAGATTAACGTGGGCAAAAACACATAGTCAAACCTGTTAGCAAACACTTCACCACAACAATAGGAATGAACACCCCCGCCGCAAGCGGACGAGGTATCGAATTGACCTAATCGAACATCGTTAATTGGTCAGCGGTGTATAATACAACTAGCCATAGCCGCTATTTTTTATAGTATTGGCAACTTTTCCAGTTTAATTGTGTTTTTGAACATTGGATTTATATTTGAGATAGCCTTTGGGTTAAAAAAACAAGCGCTAAACTCAAGATCAACACGTCTATATTTACTTTTCTAAAACCTCAGACAACAAATTAATAGCTTGTTGTTCTGCATCATCTAGCTCACCATCTGTCAAGGCAACATCCCTAACTAACTGCATAGCTTGTTGTTTCATATCATTATCAATCAACAACTTGGCTCTGTGGGTTAAATAATCGTCTACTGTGTTGGTTTTAATCGCGGCATAACATTTTAGCAACGTGGTGGTGTAATATTCTTCTTTACTCACATCTGCACTCCACTCAATTGTGCCCAGCCATTTACGCATAAATTGTGTTTCTTGTTCAGTGATCACCCCATCAGCAACAATCAAAAACAACACTAAATCAAACAACGCCTCACGTTGCTGTTGATCTTGGCAATGCCCCATATCTATCGACTGTATAAACGAATCAAATTTCATCTGTTATTCCTATAAAATTGAATACCCAACCACGTTGAATTCGTATTCATCATAGTAGAATGTAAATTGAGAATTAGTTTGCATTGGTTTAGGCTAACGCAAATTTTTATTCTGCGTAACTATTAGTTGAATTCAATATGATAAAAAATGATCCTAATCCGCCATATTTAGCAGCTAGTAATAGATATGAAAACATGTCCTATCGTCGATGTGGTAAAAGCGGCCTTAGATTACCCGCTTTATCGTTAGGACTATGGCAGAATTTTGGTGCTGTAGACTCTCTTCAAAATGCACAAAACATGCTGCATCGTGCTTTTGATTTAGGCATTAACCATTTTGATTTAGCCAACAATTATGGCCCTCCTTTTGGTTCTGCGGAATCTACCTTTGCTCAGGTTATGGCAAAAAGCTTTAAGCCCTACAGAGATGAAATGCTGATATCCAGTAAAGCGGGATATGACATGTGGGCCGGACCTTATGGTATTGGTGGTTCAAGGAAATATTTAATTGCTAGCTGCGATCAAAGTTTAAAACGCACAGGGCTGGATTATTTTGATGTGTTTTATTCACACTGTTATGACCCCGACACTCCGCTTGAAGAAACGATGCAAGCGTTAGATTATATTGTTCGTTCCGGTCGCGCTTTATATGTGGGGATTTCTAGCTATTCCCCGGTTCATACCAAACAAGCGATTAGAATATTACAAGATTTAGGCACACCACTGCTTATTCACCAGCCTAGGTACAATATGTTTGATAGATGGATAGATGACGGATTAACAGACGTATTGTTGGAAGAAGAGATTGGCTCGATTGTATTCTCTCCTTTAGCCCAAGGTTTTTTGACGAATAAGTATCTTAAAGGTGTTCCTAAGGGTTCACGTGCATCCCGTAGCGAGCAGATTTATTTAACCGAAGACAATATCAGCCAAGAGAAAGTCGCCAAAGTACTTCAACTCAATGATCTCGCCCTACAAAGAGGGCAATCACTTGCACAAATGGCGGTCGCTTGGGTGCTTAACAATCAAGCTGTCACTAGCGCTATTATTGGAGCGAGTAAAGTAAGTCAAATTGAAGACTGTGTAGCGGCTTTAGATAACTTAGAATTTACTCAACAAGAACTAACCAACATCGACAATATTCTAGGAAAATAAATTGCCAATACACTTAGCTATTATTAATCCCAAAAATCCGCAAAATATGGGCAGTATTCTACGTGCCGCCGGTTGTTATCAAGCGCAAAGTATTCGCTATACGGGCGAACGTTATGCGCGAGCTAAGGCATTTCGAACCGATACCAAAAACGTGCATTTGGATATTAATGTCAGTCATGTTAGCGAGATCATTTGTACAACAACGGACACAAAACTTACAAAAGTAGCCGTAGAACTAGTAGAAGGAGCAACGCCACTACCTAATTTTATTCATCCTGAAAATGCCTTATATATTTTTGGTCCTGAGGACGGTTCAATAGAGCAAGAGATAGTAGATCAATGTGATCATGTGGTGTACATCCCTACCGTCGGCTGCATGAATTTGGCAGCTACAGTCAACGTATTACTCTACGACCGTTTAGCCAAAACGGCACAAATGCCTTTAGACGATGAAGTGATAAAAAATAGCCGAGATACCAATAACCGCACAAAAGCTAAGTAATACCAATTCATCCTAACAATTACCCACTCATTAACAAAATGTCAACTATTTGGTTTTCGTCATCACATTTCCTTTGTCATCTATAACTAGCCGTGTGAATATTAAACATAAATCAAGCCGTACATATTGTATTTAAGTCACACGATAAAAAGAAGGAATATCTAATGAGTGATACTCGCATCCCACGAAATTCAGAAAACGACCATACTCGTGAAATGGCCGAAGTCCGCAGACAATTTATCAAACAAAAAACGGGCGCTGAGATGACCCATACAGGTCAATTTAGTATCGACCCCGCAGTGTTACCAGGTAATGTCGAAAACTTTATCGGCATAGTGCAAATGCCCGTTGGCGTGGCAGGTCCGGTTCTGGTCAACGGTGAACATGCCAAGGGCGAGTTCTATGTTCCTCTTGCTACTACTGAAGGTACATTGGTCGCCAGTTATAGTCGTGGAATGCGAGTGATCAATGAATGTGGTGGGGTAAAAACCACGGTTGTTGAAGGTTTTATGCAACGGGCGCCCGCTTTTATTTTTAAAGATGCACGGGAAGCGAGAGATTTCGGTCATTGGATAGAAGAAAATTTTGACAAAATTAAAGCCACCGCAGAAACCACGACTAGCGTAGGTAAGCTTGAACATATTCAGCAATGGTCTGTATCTAAGACCAAATACTTGCGCTTTAACTACACCACAGGTGATGCAGCTGGGCAAAACATGGTCGGTAAGGCAACTTTAGTAGCCTGTGAATGGATCAAAGCCAATTCACCTATTCCTTGTATGTATATGTTATCCGGCAATATGGACACAGACAAAAAACACTCTCACCTTAATATGCTGCATTCAAGAGGCAAGCGAGTTATTGCTGAGGTAGTGCTTAAAAAAGAAGTGTTAGCCCACGTCATGAAAGTCGATACCAAAATGCTTGCTGGTGCATCTGTGTTAGCTAACACGGGTGCACAAATGGCCGGTGCAGCGTATAACGGCCCACACTCAGCCAATGGCATAGCATCTTTATACATTGCAACAGGTCAGGATGAAGCAAACGTTGTGGAATCTCACGCGGGTATGTTGTCACATGAACTATTAGATAACGGCGATCTCTATATGTCGGTCACACTGCCATCGCTTATTGTGGCAACGTTCGGCGGCGGAACAGGGCTACCCACACAAAACGAATGTCTACAAATGTTAGGTTGTGTAGGTAAAGGTAAAGCCGAGAAATTTGCAGA
>QIJM01000219.1 GCA_003232445.1 Paraglaciecola arctica | reverse complement strand
TCATTCGCCCCAATCACTTAGCGGA
Organism: Paraglaciecola arctica; assembly: GCA_003232445.1. Classification (GTDB taxonomy): domain Bacteria; phylum Pseudomonadota; class Gammaproteobacteria; order Enterobacterales; family Alteromonadaceae; genus Paraglaciecola; species Paraglaciecola arctica_A. The sequence goes on along the minus strand of QIJM01000219.1, from coordinate 3,301 downwards.
CTAAGCTCATGGGGTCTCATTCGTTTGCCGCCGCCATGCAGTTCCAATGATTTTGGGTATAGATCTAACCTCGTTTGTGTTTACGTGCCATTCCCCAACCTATAATACCGGCACCGATTATCGCGCCAATCCATGCATAAGGCTCAGTTTCGGGTGAAAGCTGTTGGGCAAAGACGATTGTCATCATCGAAAAAATACACAGTCCCCAACCCAATATTTCGACTTTGCTTAAATATTTGGAGAGAAAAAAACTCGATTCTTTGGGTGTTTTTTGCATACCTAACCTCTGTGGTTTTGTGACTCGATGTATAATGGCTTATATCTAGCGACACGATACCAGCTAAATCTAGAAAACCAAGGTTTTCAGTTAAATATTAGCTATCATTCATCAGCTCACTAAATAAGAAGTGAGCGTTTATCCACGATGTTGCTGGATAAACAAAGTAAGCTAACAATAGCTGTGATTTTTATAGGGGAGATCAATGGGCTTTAAATCTGAAGACGATAAAAAGGCATATTGGCGAGCCAATGTTCATTTGTTACTTAAGCTTTTGACTGTTTGGTTCATGGTGTCTTTTGGCTGCGGCATACTTTTTGTGGATAGCCTAAATAACATCCAATTTTTTGGATTCAAATTAGGTTTTTGGTTTGCTCAGCAAGGAGCCATTTATGTGTTTGTTGTGTTGATATTTATCTATATGCATAAGATGAATAAGCTCGATAAACAATTTGGCGTTGACGAGGAGTAACTGCAAATATGGATGTCAAAACACTTACATTTTTAATTGTTGGCGCTTCATTTGTGTTGTATATCGTTATTGCGATATGGGCAAGAGCAGGGTCGACTAAAGAGTTTTATGTGGCTGGAGGTGGCGTACACCCCATTGTCAACGGTATGGCCACGGCCGCAGATTGGATGTCGGCTGCATCTTTTATCTCCATGGCGGGATTGATTTCGTTTATGGGCTACGACGGTGCGGTTTATCTACTTGGGTGGACGGGTGGCTATGTTCTGTTGGCGCTCTGCTTAGCGCCTTATTTGCGCAAATTTGGCAAGTTTACTGTACCTGACTTTATAGGCGATCGTTACTACTCGCAAACAGCTCGAACTGTTGCGGTGTTATGCGCTATTTTTATTTGTTTTACTTACGTTGCAGGTCAAATGCGCGGGGTAGGTGTGGTGTTCAGTCGTTTCTTAGAAGTAGATATTACCACTGGCGTATTAATAGGCATGGGCGTGGTGTTTTTCTATACCGTTTTAGGTGGAATGAAAGGCATTACCTACACCCAAGTTGCGCAATATTGTGTGTTGATTTTTGCTTATTTGGTTCCAGCAGTTTTTATCTCAATTATGATGACAGGTCATGTATTGCCACAAACAGGCTTTGGTAGCACCTTAGCCGATGGTTCAGGCATATACTTACTAGACAAGTTAGATGGGTTATCCCTTGAATTGGGCTTCAACGAATATACTAGCGGCACAAAGAGTATGGTTGACGTATTTTGTATCACGGCTGCCTTGATGGTAGGTACAGCGGGTTTGCCTCATGTCATAGTGCGTTTTTTCACTGTACCTAAAGTGCGTGATGCCCGTAAGAGTGCAGGTTGGGCATTATTGTTTATCGCTATTTTGTATACCACGGCACCGTCTATTGCATCATTTGCTCGGGTGAATATGATTGAAACAATCAACGGTCCAAGCGTTGCAGGGCAACCATCAACAGGGACGGCTTATACACAAGCGCCAAGCTGGATCACCAACTGGGAAAGAACGGGTTTAATCAGCTGGGAAGATAAAAACGGCGATGGAAAAATGTTTTACGCCGGTGATGAGCGTAACGAAATGACCGTAGACCGAGATATTATGGTGCTGGCTAATCCTGAAATTGCTGATTTACCTGCTTGGGTTATTGCTCTGGTGGCCGCAGGTGGTGTGGCTGCGGCACTTTCAACTTCAGCAGGTTTATTGTTGGTTATTTCTACTTCAATTTCCCATGATTTACTGAAACGTAATCTTACGCCAAATATTACCGATAGGGCTGAATTGTTTTATGCAAGGCTCGCCGCCGCCGTCGCGATTTGTGTGGCTGGTTGGTTTGGGATCAATCCACCCGGTTTTGTTGCGCAAGTGGTGGCTTTTGCATTTGGTTTAGCGGCATCATCCTTTTTCCCCGCCATTATTATGGGGATTTTTTATAAGAGGATGAACAGCAAAGGTGCTATTGCTGGCATGTTGTCTGGCATCGGGTTTACTGCCACCTATATCATTTATTTTAAGTTTATTAATCCTACCGGCAATATCCCCGAAAACTGGTGGTTTGGCGTATCGCCGGAAGGAATAGGCACTATAGGTATGTTGGTGAACTTTGTGGTAGCTTTTACGGTATTAAGGTTTACCGCCGATGCGCCTGATGATATTCAGCAATTGGTCGAAGATATCCGCTATCCATAAGGTTCAGGTCAAACGCCACCTTTGAGTCGCATCTAAGGTCAAGAGATTATTAACATTCATTGATTTAAAACAAACGCAATGTTAATAGGCTCGCAAAATACAAATAATAAATTACACTTAGTAAGAATGTTAAATGGGGTACAAAACCATGAAAATTAGCCGTTTATTTTTACTAATACTTTTATCTTTTATTGTTAGCGCATGTAAACCTGAAACCTCAAGTGAACAAGCTAAGTCAACGTCCGTTGTTGCTGAAACAACAATGTTAATGGAGAAAAAGACACCCGACAAAAACTGCCAATTCGTTCTTGGATTTGACGCGTGGGAACCTTATCAATACACAGATGTTGGCGAGCGTGTTGCAGGCCTAGATATTGAGTTAGTTGCAGCTGTGGTTGAAGGTATGGGATGCCAACTGACTTATCAACAAGGCACTTGGGTTGATTTGTTGATGGCCTTAAAAGAGGGAGAAGTGGACATACTACTTGGCGCATCAAAAACCGAGGCAAGAGAACAATTTGCATTTTTTAGTGATGCATATCGAATGGAGGAGTTTTCTCTGTACATTCGTAACGGCGATAAAGTGCGAGCTGGGTATCAAACATTGTCAGACTTCATGCAAAATGGCAGTCGAATAGGCATAGTTGAGGACTATGTTTATGGCTCAGAGGTATCAATGTTGTTAGATGACGCTGACACATCCAAATATTTCGTCAATGCTATTATGGGTGAACTCAATGTTGCTAGACTGCTGGATGCAGATATAGACGGATATTTTGAGGATAGTTTTGTTGGTGCTTCATTACTTAGGCGAAAAGCATTATCTAAATATATTGTCGCTCACGGTAT
>QIJM01000287.1 GCA_003232445.1 Paraglaciecola arctica | reverse complement strand
ATTACTAATGTCGTTTAAATCGCTTAGGATGCGATATGGGAACTCAAAAAATCACAATATTTTGCTTCTTGAGAAATTCTACAGCCTCGTTGAGGCTGTAGAATTTCTCCAAAGAAGAACTTGAAAATATTCTTCTTATTACTTTTTAATTGCTTGTTTTTTAACCTTGAACGCTTCACCTCGCTGTGATCTAATAGATATTATTCCGCTAGAGATAATATCTCATGGCCAATTACAAGCCTGATTTATCCTGCCAAAACAAGTTCATTCCCGTCAATTTCTTAGAACAAATTCTGCCCGGCACGTTTGAATATGCGCTTTGCTATATCGTCGAAAACAAGCTCGATTTAACGGGGTTTGATGCCTGGTATAACAATGACAAAGCAGGCGCTGCGGCCTATCCACCGTCAGTGATGTTGAAGATTATATTGCTCGATTATTTACTATGCCGTTCTTTCAATACTTTTATCACATCAGACAAATTCAAATCACTGGCTTGTAGTAGTACGATTAGGTGATACAACAAATCTGCAGACTCATTTTTTAATTCTTCTAAGTCTTTTACCGTAGCCGCTAGTGCGGTTTCAACCCCTTCTTCACCCACTTTTTGCGCAATGCGTTTGATGCCTTTACTGTATAGATGAGCGGTGTAACTAGAGTCAGGATCAGCGCCTTTACGTGAGGCAATTACGCTTTCTAATTCAGCGATAAAACTGATATCAGCCGACTGACTATCTGCCCAGCAAGTCTCTGTGCCTTTATGGCATGTGGGGCCGATTGGGTTAACCAAGGCGAGTAATGAATCATCGTCACAGTCGCTGCTGATTTCGACTAAGTTTAAACTGTTGCCAGACTCTTCACCCTTAGTCCACAAACGTTGTTTAGAACGGCTAAAAAAAGTCACTAAGCCTGTTTCTAAAGTTTTATCTAAAGCATCTTGGTTCATAAAACCCTGCATCAATACTTTACCACTCACCGCATTTTGCACGATACAAGGGATAAGGTTATTCATCTTATCCCAAGCCAGTTTTGTCACATTTTTTGTTGTAATAATCATCTTAATCTCTTATCGCTATATTCTGCGTTCGCAAATACGCTTTTAAAACGGGTATGGGAATAATGCCTTTGTGAAACACTGATGCGGCTAATGCGCCATCCACATCCGCTTGTTCAAAAACGTTTTTAAAGTGCACACTCTCACCTGCGCCGCCTGAAGCAATCAATGGCACAGAGCAGTTTTTCCGAATAGCAGCCAGTTGTTCGATATCGTAACCTTTGCGAACGCCATCTTGGTTCATACAATTAAGTACGATTTCACCGGCACCGCGTTGCTGCGCTTCTTTGACCCAATCAGCGGTTTGCCAAGCGGTAACTTGGGTGCGGGATTCGTCACCAGTGTATTGGTGCACTTGGTATTTGCCCGTTTCTTCATTGTAGAAACTGTCGATACCCACAACCACACATTGTTGGCCGAAGGTGTCGTGTAAGCGGGTGATCAGTTCAGGATCAGCCAAAGCGGGGGAGTTGACAGATATTTTGTCTGCACCCATTTCTAATATTTTGCCCGCTTCTTTAATCGTTTTAATGCCGCCTGCGACACAAAATGGGATATCAATTACTTGAGCAATACGAGTGACCCAGCTTTTATCAACTAAGCGCTGATCGCTAGATGCTGTGATGTCGTAAAATACCAATTCGTCTGCACCTTGTTGAGCATACTGCTGAGCCAATGGCACTATGTCGCCAATGATTTCGTGATTACGAAATTTCACCCCTTTAACGACTTTGCCATCTTTGACATCTAGGCAGGGGATAATACGTCTAGCTAACATAAAAACCTTAAAAAACATAAATTTAGAGATGAAAACGAAGTATAAAAAATTGCGTTATTTGTTCAAATATCGCTTGACCTAATCTTTTGTTTTAACAAAATAAACTCGTAGCTTAGCCCTTAACCTTCGTTAACCAATTGTGCTTGTCTGGCACTTTACCCCACTGAATATCGTTCAGTGCTTGGCGTAATTTTTGGGTGGTCGGGCCATGTTCGCCTGCACCTACTGCGTGCTCTTTACCATTATAAATAAGAGTGCCTACAGAGGTGAGTACTGCTGCTGTGCCAGATAAGGCTGCTTCAACATTGGGTTTGGCCGCTCTTTTTAATAATTCATCAACGGTTAATTGGGTTTCAGTGACCTTCATGCCCATATCTGCCGCTAAAGTTAAAATTGAGCTACGGGTGACACCATGCAAAAAAGTTGAATCTAATGCTTTGGTGATGATTTCATTGCCGTCAATCAACAAGAAATTGGCTGCGCCCGTTTCTTGTACATCACCATTTGGACAGAACAAAATTTGATCGGCTTGCACATCGCGTTTCGCGGCTAAAATTGGACCTAGTGCACTGGCGTAATTACCACCACTTTTGATCATGCCCATATGTGGGGCACAGCGCATACCGGTTTCGTCAAGTAACACTCTAAGTGGCTTGGCACCGCCAGCAAAGTAGTCACCCACCGGAGAAATCAGCACATATAACATCGAATTAGTACTAGGCGCAGCGGCTTTGCCTATGGCTGCCTCGGTGCCTATATGTGTAGGGCGGATATACATCGACCCCGGTGGCTCTGGGATATCAGCGCTGTGTTGCTCCACAATGTCTAAAATCATCTTCGACACTTGTGCTTGGTCAATATTCGGCAACGACAACAAACGGCTGCTTTGATCAAAACGGCCAAGGTTTTGATCCATACGGAAAACGTGGATACTGCCATCGGCATGTTTAAAGGCTTTTAATCCTTCAAAGCAGGTGCTGGAATAATGCAAAACATGGGCACCGGGATGTAATTGAATACTGTCAGAGGCAACAATTGTTGCTTCATTCCATTGATTATTTTCAAAGGTAGTGAACGCCATATGAGGCATAAACACTGTACCAAAAGTCGCCATGATAATTTCCTGATTTGTTGTTTTTAAGGTTGTTGCCAACATTCAATTGCTTGTTTTACTGTGAATTTACCTTCCAATAGTGCTCGGCCTAAAATGACTCCACTTACCTTGGTCGGTTTAAGCACGGTAATATCATTCAGATTACCAATACCACCAGATGCTTGCCAAGCTACACTAGGAAATTGTTGAGTCATTTGTGTGTAAAGTTGATGATTCGTACCTTGTAAAGTACCGTCACGGCTGATATCAGTGCAAAGCACATGTTTAGCACCCGCAGATAAAAAGTCTTCAAGTAAAACTTCAATCGACACGCCAGAGTTTTCTTGCCAGCCGTGAGTGGCGATAAACTTATTGCCAGACTCGTCAATGTTGATGTCTAGGGCTA
>QIJM01000529.1 GCA_003232445.1 Paraglaciecola arctica | reverse complement strand
AAACCTGTTCAATCGGATAAAGTTTTCCCGGGTGTGTTGGTTTTATCAAAACCTGGTCGACTATATCTCGTTTTGATTTGCCACAGACAATTACAAAAATATGATCAGCATTATTAATCAACTCTAGCGTAAACGTGACCCGCTCCGTATCGGTTTGCTGGTGATAATCGTGTGTGACCAGATCAACATGATTTGCCAATGCCTTGGAGTCGGGGAACAGAGACGCCGTGTGACCATCTTCACCTACGCCAAGTAATATCAAATCTAAACACGGTCGCTTATTTATTTTTTTCGAATAGTTATTTCATACTGGATTGCAGATTCTTCTGCGCTGGGCAATGAGGTATCGACTGCAAATATATTCGCAGATGGGATAGGTATTCGACCCAATAAACTCTCACTAGCCATATAATAATTACTTAAGTTGCTATTGGCATTGACAAATCGTTCATCACTGAAAAAAATCAATGTACGTGACCAGTCAATTTGGGTTTTTAGTGTCACTAAATGCTGATAAAGGCGTTTCGGTGTAGAACCGCCTGACAATGCAATCGAAAATTGGCCATGGTCGGCTATGCTTTTCTTAGCCAGATCAACAATGGCAACGCCCAAGCGCTTGACTAATTCGCTACTGTTGGTAAATATAGATTTCTGAATTGATTCTTTTGTCATTAAACCATGCTCCTAATTGGAGGATACTTAGTTAATATTTTAACCGGTTATTACAATCAACCCTAGTTCAAACCCAATCCGATTCAGCACGATAGCACACCTCGCTTTTCTATTGCACCCTGCAGATCAGAGGACGAGCTGAACCGGCAATAACAATAACCAAAGTGAAAAAAATATAAATATGGTATTATGGCGAAAAAACTAAATAAATACGCTCAGGTCATGTTAGCCTCAACACCCATTACTGCTATGATCAAAGTTAAAGGTATCGTAATTATAGAAGCTATAAGACCTAACACAATCCACCACCCTATAAATCTAAACTCTCGTCCAGTCCAACGGATAGTTTTGGTAGCCTTTACGTCGTTATTGTTCATTAAAAATATTCTGTGACAGCCTACTACAGCCATTACTAAAGTAGCCAAAAACACATGTATAAGAAGAAAACCAAATAAAGCACTATTATCCGATGCTAGATATATAGTCCTATCTACCAGAGAAAAATTAAAATATTGAAGAATCACTAGTACCGCTAACAATGGAGTACCCTCATACCTCTAAAGATGAGAGTCCACGAATTTTTGTATCAGAAGAACCGGACAAATTAACCTATCTTGAAGGCGGGTGATGGAAGACGACGCGGAAATAGGCTCTTTTATACTGCACAAAGTAAGCGCGGTTTCAGCTGAAAACATTATACCCATTGAATCTATTGCGGTGTTTTTTTTGCCACTTCCAGCAATATTTAACTAGTCGCCTCAGTATTTTTTCCTACATTTTTCGATTTTTTTTGATGACACTCGCCCCACTCTGCCAATAAATCTAAAATCGGAATCAGTGTCTTGCCTTCTGCTGATAGACCATATTCAACGCGCGGAGGGACTTCAGCAAAAACTTCGCGGAAAATTAATCCGTCCTTTTCAAGTTCGCGTAATTGACGGGTTAGCATACGCTCATTTACTTCCGGTATTGATCTTTTTAGTTCACCAAAACGGAGTCGGCTAAAATGGATTAACCGGGCAATAATGATAATTTTCCATCTTCCGTCAATCGTATTGACTGCTATCTCAACCGAGCACTCATCTTTATGTTGACCAATCATATTACTTACCTTTTTGTCTGTATCAGACTTTTATAGCTGTACTTGATTTTATGTCTGCGGTTAGTAGTATGTCAACTTTAATCGTTTGGAAGTTAATTATAATGAAAAATGAAACAGTTCTGGTTTACGGTGGTACAGGTGCTCAGGGAAGTGCCATCACTCGCGCATTAGTTGCCAATGGTCATAAAGTCCGAGCCCTGACACGGTCAAAAAAAAACGCGTACATTATTGAATCCAGTGGCGCGACGCCAGGCTATGCTGATTTTGGGGATCTCGATTCACTGAAAAAGGCTACCAATGGATGCGATGCCGTTGTTCTAACATTACCATTAACATTTGACATGGAAACCGTTGTGAACTGGTCTGACAACGTCATTAAGGCGGCACAAGAGGCGGCGATAAAATGCTTCGTGTTTAACACCAGCGGTCCAATACCAGAAAGCGCCACTGGTATTGCTGCTGCCGATATTAAACTTCATGTCGCAAAAAAACTCGCTCTAAGCGAATTGTCCGTTATCACCATACAACCAACGCTATATATGGGTAACTTGGCGGCACCCTGGACAACACCCGCTATTGTCCACCAAGGAAGGTTAGCCTATCCACTGCCAGAGCAACAAAAGGTATCGTGGATTAGTTGGAAAAGTATGGCAGAATTTGCAGCGGCGGCTGTTGAACATACCGAACTTGCGGGGCAGTCATTTCGTATAGGCGGTTCCGAAGCCCTCTCAGGGGTTGATCTTGCAAAAATATTTTCAGTGCATCTACTCAAACCAATCACATATTATCCTGTCGCATTGAACGACTTTGAAAACGGTTTAAATCAAGCGCTTGGAGAACCTGTGGGCACAGAAATTTCGAAATTATATAAGTGGCTTTCTGGCGAAGGTGCTACCTGGCTTGATATAGACAATAAAAATGCAATACAAGCACTTGACACTATGCCCAGTGACTTTAATGACTGGATCAAGACAATTGACTGGCAGAACATTGCGGGGCCAGCACCATCAAAAATTGATTCGCAATAAGTTAACCCGATAATTTACTAATGAAAGAAGATCTTCACCAAGTTATTCGATCATCAGCATCGAAAAATTAAGCTTTAAAGTTGTACTGAAAGTAAAAATGCTTTGTATTTTTTGTATGGCGTTGTAGATAGCTCCGGAGTTTTCGGAGCTATCAAACAATGCGAAAATATTTGCTACAGGACTCGACAATCCAAATGGCGCAGGGCTATCTCCTTGTCAAAGAGAAATTATTAAAAACAGATCTTTCTCAAACTAATCTAAAGTGATCAACTACACCGAGCCTTGTGTGTTTACCGAAACGACCTGCTTTAAGCTCTTTTAGCGCCTAATGTTTTCCTTATAATTTTCAATGTAATCATCAAAGTTTTCAATAAACATATTTCTATATTGCTCTGTAAAATATTTAACAGCCTCCTCTTTGTCCTTTTTCATTTCTTCAACATTTTTAGCAGAAGAAGCTATGATAAATGAATTAAACCTGGCAGCCGCATAAAGCAATGAGGAACTGACTTCTCCACTAGATGAGTCATCACATTGATCATTGGCAATATGAATAATCTCATCGGCACGATCCCAGAATTTCTTATCAATTTCTTCTTTACTCATTCTAACCCTCTCTACTCATAATGGAGTTCATCTCAGCGGCAATAAAAGTATGCTTGCTGTTAACTTCCGACTTGACTAATTTTAAGCCTCTGTTTAGTTTCTGTGAAGATTCTATTGCCAATGGCAGTGTTTTTTCAACCAAACTTTCGATTTTAACAATCACCCTATTATGACAGGATGAAAATCTTTATATTTATTTTTATTTTCCACTCGC
>QIJM01000591.1 GCA_003232445.1 Paraglaciecola arctica | reverse complement strand
AGGTGTGATGCATGCACTCGGCACGGAAACACATCTAGTAGTGCGTAAACACGCGCCACTTCGTACCTTCGACACTATGTTGTCAGAAACCCTGGTCGAACTTATGGCGCAAGATGGGCCAACGTTGCACATTCACGCAACACCCACACAAGTGACTAAAAATGCTGATGGTTCACTCACTATTGAGTTTGAAAACGGCGAATCACTGGAAACCGACTGTGTAGTCTGGGCGATAGGTCGTGAACCAGCCAATGATAAAATCCGGGTGTTGAGCTAAACGAACGTGGATATATTAAAGTCGATAAATTCCAAAATACTAACGTTGATGGCATTTATGCAGTGGGCGATAACATCGGTTATGTTGAACTTACTCCTGTAGCAGTGAAATCTGGACGTTTGTTGTCAGAACGTTTATTTAATGGTCAGACTAATGCTCATATGGATTACACCTTAATTCCAACAGTCGTTTTCAGTCATCCCCCAATTGGCACAATTGGCTTGAGTGAAGCAGAAGCCAACAATGAATATGGAGAAGACAATATTACTGTGTATAACTCAGGTTTTGCGGCAATGTACACAGCTGTGACTAAACATCGTCAAATGACGCGTATGAAGTTAATTTGTGCTGGCGAAGATCAAAAAGTAGTAGGCTTACATGGCATAGGCGCAGGCATGGATGAAATACTCCAAGGCTTTGGCGTCGCTATGAAAATGGGCGCAACTAAAGCTGATTTTGATGCCTGTGTGGCTATCCATCCTACAAGTGGTGAAGAATTCGTTACCATGTAGATAGGGCTGCCTGTGTATTTGATGAGTAATGAAACTAACTGAACCTGCGTGTTTTACATTAAAACCTAACTATGCGGCAGCATCAAAACCTATAAACCATTAGACATTAAAACCTGCAAATGATAAAATATTAAAACCTATGTTTTGCTTAAAAATGGTGTTTGGGAAAGACTCATGAATGATGTATCACAAAAACTGGCTGATTCGCTTGAGCAATTACAATTGCTACAAGACAAAGGAACCGCAGCAATCCAGTCAAAACAACTCAGTCGGGTACATCGCGAGCGATTGCTCAAACATGGGTTTATCTGTGAAGTCATTCGTGGATGGTATGTTCCCTCAATGCCAGAAGAAAAGTTCGGAGATAGCACGTCTTGGTATACGTCATTCTGGGATTTTTGTGCAACATATCTATCCGAACGCTTTGGCGCTCAGTGGTGTCTATCTCCAGAGCAATCGATAAGCTTACATATTGGCGATAAAACGGTGCCACAGCAACTACTTGTACGTTCTCCCAAAGGCAATAATAAACCAACTTCCTTCCTACACAATACCTCTATCTTTGATGTCAGGCTTAACCTTCCCGATACCGATAATATTATTTGCTTAAACGGACTGAATGTTTACAGTCTGGCATCTGCGTTAGTTCACAGTTCGGCCAATCAATTTATGCATACACCTATTCAAATGCGAACGGCGTTGTCCACGGTTACGGACGCATCTGATGTGTTATCAGTTTTACTTAATGGTGGTCACAGTGTTATCGCAGGTAGATTAGTTGGAGCTTTTAGAAATATTGGTCGAGATTTGATTGCAGATAACATACTAAAGGGTATGCAGACAGCCGACTTAAAGGTGCGAGAAGTTGACCCATTTAATGAAAAGATAAATATCAGTTTTGGCCGGCGAGACATTTCGCCTTATGTTAATCGGATGCGTTTGATGTGGTCGGCTATGCGTGAACCAATTATTAAACACTTTCCTGAGTCTGCTAACCAGAGTGTTGATATTGAAGACTATATGGCACAAGTTGAAGATAAATATATAACTGATGCCTATCATTCATTATCCATTGAAGGCTATCGAGTTACCCGTGAATTGATCGAGCTTGTCCGCTCAGGCAACTGGCAATCAGAAGCATCAATCGACAGCAAAAAACATCTGGATGCAATGGCAGCTAAAGGTTATTGGGATGCTTTTCAAGAAGTCAAAAAAGCGGTTAAAAAAGTCCTTGAGGGCGGTAACTCTGGTGAAGTATTAGAAAACACATATAGTGATTGGTACTTGGCGTTATTTGGGGCAAGTGTCGCGGCAGGTATTGTTAATCAAGCTGACTTGGCCGGTTATCGCTCTGGTTCCGTTTATATCAGACAGTCTATGCATACCCCACCTAGCCGAGAAGCTGTAAGGGATATGATGCCAACCTTCTTTGATCTATTATCTCAAGAAAAGAATGCCGCAGTTAGAGTCGTCTTAGGTCACTTCATATTTGTTTACATCCACCCTTACTTTGATGGCAATGGCAGGATGGGACGATTTATCATGAATCTAATGATGGCATCCGGTGGATACTCTTGGACTATTGTGCCTGTAGAAAGACGAGATGAATATATGCAAGCATTAGAAACAGCTAGTGTAAAACAGGACATTATGCCGTTTGCCAAATTTTTGGCGTCACTATTGTAAAGTTACTAGCAGTAATGTGTATTGTAATCACATACTGAACTTGTCTCACCTTAAAAATACTACAGTTTGTTGACTTAAATTTGGCTCTAAGAGGAAGTTGGTAGAATGAATATGCAATACGTTGGCATTTACCTGAAACCAAAAAAGATCCCCTAACCAATACTGTTAAATCTTGGAGGACACATTGGCCAGATAATGTAGCACTGCCACATCCAAGTCCAAGAAACAATATATGGCTAAAAAAGAATGCTTGGTTCGAGCATGAAATTATTCCCCTACTGCAACGTCAAATTAAAGTGCTTGTTGCCTGACGTTACATCTCAATAGTTTAATTCACACTACAAAAAGCTCACTATTTCATCCAGTGATTTCTTATCCAGTGCGTGGTGTGGCACAGTGGCATCTTCAGCGGGATAACCCACAATCAACAACATATACGGGCGTTCGTTATCTGGACGGTCACATATTTTGGATAAAAAACTCATAGGTTTGGGTGTGTGGGTGAGGGTTGCCAAGCCAGAGTGATGCAAGGCATTGATCAGAAAGCCTGTCGCAATACCCACAGACTCATGCACGTAGTAGTTGGTTTGTTTATTACCGTTTTCTTGCTCGGTATTCTTTTGACTGAAAATAGCGATGAGCCAAGGGGCGTGTTCTAAATAAGGTTTATCGGCATCAGTGCCTAAGGGTTTCAGTGCGCCTAACCATTCATCTCCACCGCGACCTTGGTAAAAGCCTCTTTCGTGCGCTTCGGCCTGCTCGCGCACTTGTGTTTTGACCTTTTGTGAATGAATAGCCACAAAATGCCAAGGCTGATGGTTGGCCCCATTAGGTGCAGTGCCTGCGGCTTTGATACAGTTTTCGATGATGGTTTTAGTAACAGGCCGATCGCTAAACTTACGAATACTATGCCGACGTTTTATATCAGTATAAAACTGCTCAGAGCGCACCAGCATTTCTGCTGGTGGATATTCAATAAAATCGTTTAAAGGCGAAGCTTTATGTTCTTGCATTGGCGTCTCTTTTTATTTTTACTCACTGTATTTGAAAAGATAGAGTTTAGCTAGATGGCTGATGAATTTGTATATTATTTGCAACATTTTTTATTAAAAGAAAAATTTACCTG
>QIJM01000497.1 GCA_003232445.1 Paraglaciecola arctica | reverse complement strand
TGAAGACTATGAAGTGCTATTGCCGGGGTATTTGAAAAATAAGCAGATTAAGGTGTGACGGGAAAGTACGTCGTTCGTTAACCGCTTACAAAGCATCGGCATATAAACGTGCAAAAGTAAATAATGAGCTAAAAAAATTTAGACGTTACTTTTCTGTTGCCGAGTTTGCATTTAATGAGCTAGGGGTAAAGCTTTAGGACGAGAAATACATGAATAATATTAAGATAAACTTTTCCGAAATAGTTCAAACGCCTGCATTCATATATAGTGAAAATGCCCTCTTGTCAGCATTTTCAAATTTTAATAAAAATTTCTATGGCCTATGTATTGATCAGATATTTCCTTTAAAAAGTCACAGCTTCTCTTCTGCTCTTGTATTGATCGCTAAATATGTCGATGGATTTTGTGTCAGTTCACTCTTTGAAGCAAAACTTACACGCGAGTTTATTGGGGAGAAAAAAAGGGTTCATTTTACAAGCCCTGGACTGCGCGAAGATGAAATTGATGAACTACTCGGATTATGCGATAGCTTTTCGTTTAATTCATTATCACAATGGGAACGCTATAAGGATAAAGCTATAGGCTGTGTTGGTTGCGCTTTGCGCATTAACCCACAGCTCTCCTTCGTAAAAGATAGACGCTATGATCCATGCCGTACACACTCACGCCTGGGCGCTCCACTCAATCAGATACAAGAAACCCTAGATACCGACCCAGCAGTTTTTAAGGGAATAGAAGGCCTACACTTCCATACGAACTGCGACTCAGTGGATTGGGAGCCTCTTCTCAAAACAGTTGAGCATCTCGATAAACAAATTCCTGAATTACTCAGGCAGTGTCAGTGGATTAATTTGGGCGGTGGGTATTTGTTTGATGGTAATATTGACTTTACACCTTTTGAGGATGCAGTTTTTCTTCTACAAAATAAATACGGTTTGCAGGTCATCATTGAACCGGGCGCTGCTATCGTCAGAGACGCCTGCAATCTGGTTTCCAGTGTTATTGACATCATTCCATCTGACGGAAAGCAGATCGCTGTCTTGGACACTACGGTAAACCATATGCCCGAAGTCTTTGAATATCAGTTTAGCCCGGACATTCTCAATGAGAATGAGGATGGGGAATATTCATATATACTGGAAGGCTCAACCTGCCTTGCAGGTGACCATTTCGGGGAATATGCATTTGACACACCCCTGGAAATAGGTTCAAAAATCATATTTACGGGCATGGGTGCGTACACCATGGTGAAAGCTCACATGTTTAATGGAATCAACTTACCTTCAGTGTATGCGCTGACGGAATCGGGTAATCTGCTATTACAAAAAGAATTTACTTATGAAGACTTTAGAAACAGATGTGGAGTTACAGCAAATAATGAGAGTCTACGAAACACAATTAAACTTAAAAACTACAGACAAAAACATAGGGTTGCTTGAATACTTCTCGAATGAAGTTTCTGCGAATTTAGCTGCCAATACGTATCCTATACGGTTTGTTGTTACTAAGTCAGATCAGCACTCGTATCATGCTGAATTGGGTGTGCTTGAAACTGACCTGGCTGTCAACGTGCCTGAGTCTATCTTTAGGTTTTCCAAAAGAGCCGTAGAGAACACAAATCAGTTTAATGCAGTGATGCTTGTGCCGACAGGTATCGGTGCATTAATCGGAGGGCATGCGGGAGATGCTGCGCCAGTTTCACGCCTTCTTGCGTCCGTTTGTGACAACCTTATTACCCACCCTAATGTCGTCAATGCTTCAGACATTAATGAAATGACAGATAACACCCTCTATGTAGAAGGGAGTGTTATATCTCGTCTTTTGATGGGGTCTGTTGGTTTGCAGAAAACACGATCAAACCGGGTTCTAACTGTAATAGAAAAACACCCAACGGATTCGTTGTTTGTAAATGGCGCCATAAATTCTGTAAACGCTGCTCGGGCAGCTTCAGGCCTGGATTGTGATCAAATACTTGTATTAGATCCAGCAATGAAGCTTATTACTGAATATGCACCGTCTGGCCGAGCTATAGGGAAAGTAGAAAAGCTTGATCATCTGTTCTCAAAGTTGCATGAGTTACGTGCTGAATATGACAACATAGCAATTACATCAATAATCAAGATACCAAATAGAAAGCTCCATCGAGACTACTTCCATTGTAAAAATGACATGATTAACCCTTGGGGTGGTGTAGAGGCCATTTTTACTCACACTGTTTCAAGCGTTATCAATGTGCAATCTGCACATTCCCCAATGCTTGAAGACCAATTAGTATCCAATATGGATGTTGGCGTTGTGGATGCGCGAAAAGCTGCAGAAGCTATATCCTTTACTTATATGCAATGCATACTAAAGGGATTGCAGCGTGCCCCAAGAATTGTACATGATGCTCAAGTGATGAGCCATCCAAGCGTTATTTGCGCAGAAGATATTTCCTGCCTTGTGATTCCAGATGGATGTATAGGTTTGCCTACATTGGCTGCTCTTGAACAAGGAATTCCTGTCATTGCAGTGAGAGGTAATACCAATATCATGAATAATGATCTCTCAATGCTTCCTTGGGCTAAAAATAAAATACATTATGTAGATAATTACCTAGAGGCTCTAGGTATTATGTCTGCTCTTAAAAATGGTATTGCTACAGACACAGTAAAACGACCTTTGGAAAATGCCCAAGGAAGTAACAAAGAGATACTGTCGGTAAAAGAGTTGAGGAACGCAAAAAAAATCTTAACCGCCAAAGTCAGGACATGATTTGATGATTACTAATTTGTAACCTGTATTTTCTCGATGTCTCATGCAATTGCAGGATCAGGTCTTGTCTTTTGCTTTTTGAATTAAATTAACAAACAAAAATATTCGCGCCGAGCGACGCTCCTACAATTTGTAACAGACCAGTTTTTGACTTTGGTCTTAGGTCTTGATCTACAATCCCGTTCAGGCTTGCCGAGAAGCACAGGATGAGCTGGGGTTTCGGGGTGTGCTTGTCTGAGGGCGTAGCCCGAGTTCACGCCCCGCCAGCTCATTCGAGCATCGCAGGGTACCCATATCGGTTTTTATATGGGCGAGCATGTTGGGCGGTTTTTCTTTGGTTCTGTTTCTTTTGTCCGTACAAAAGAAATGAACTCGCCCATGAAGGGCGAAGACATCAGCAAAGATTTAGCACAAAAATGAAAAGAAGAGCACAACTGAAATCTAGATTAGCTGTGCGCGAGCACAAAATTAAATCAAGCCGTACACGCCATGTCTTGCCCGCAACAAAGCGGAGACTTAATCTTGCCATGTCCATTCGGACATTCAGAAACCTGTACTTCAGTTCCATCATCCCGTTTCAGCATCG
>QIJM01000188.1 GCA_003232445.1 Paraglaciecola arctica | reverse complement strand
AATATAAAACTTTTGTGCAGACTGATTGGTTGAAACAACGTCCAGAATTACTCGAACAAGAGGCGGAGTTAAAAGCGCTCGCCCAGCAGTTGGGTCAGCAGCAAAGCCTTTTTCGTAGCCAATACCAAACTAAACGTGCTGAATTATCTAAAGTATTGTTAGCCGTGGAAAAAAGTTTGTCTGGCTTTAGCTCTTTGTTGACAGAAATTGAGCCTATGGTGCGCCAGTTGGGTCATATCGTATTTTCCTTTAAACCATCAGAGCAGCCAAATATTAACTTGGGCGATCAGGCTGAACGGATCAATCGTTGTACTGAAGCGCTAGAAAGCCGCAGCCGTGGTGAGAAAAAATTAAAAGAGTCGCTGACAGAGTTTGAAGCAACGTTAGGTAAAGATGCTGGGAAAGACTTTCTGGATACTATGCTGCAAGCTTTTGGGGTATTAGATGAAGACGCTAATGTGCGCGACCGCCTGCCCATTTTGCAGCGGTTATTGAGTATTTTAGAGTCCCGTCAGCGGCAAATTGTTGAGCAAGGTGAAACCATAGGTGGCGACTTAAACAAGTTCTTCACTGTTTTTAGTGATATTAACCGCAAAATCGCTCAGCAAAGTAAACGCCTGACCGACGAAGTATCTGATGATTTAATCTTGGACGGTATCGCCCGCTCCGAAGTGAAGATTATCTCTACTGTCGATGAGCTTAATTTTTGGACGCCACTGAAACGGTTTTCCCAGCAATACAATAAGTGGAACACGTCTGACGATTTTCTGCCTAGCGAGGCGTATTTAGATAATCTGGCCGATGTGGTTGAGGTATTACCCAATGATGCCAATTACAGTATCGAATCGTTGTTACGTTTAGAGTTACATCTAAATGAAGGCGGCTCTGACTTAGTGATTAAAAATGACAGGCAACTACTTGAGTCGTCCAGTCACGGTATGGCTTATTTGATTTTGTGTAAATTTTTATTGGCCTTTACCCGTTTATTGCGCAATCAAGCCAATATCCATATCCACTGGCCTATTGATGAAATTGGCACGTTGGCGTATCACAATGTAGAAAAACTGTTTAAGGCCTGTGATAGCAACAATATTCACATCTTGGGCGCATTCCCGAACCCAGAATCAGATGTATTGATGTTGTTTAAACATAGATACTTAATTGATAAACAAAAACAACACTTAGAAAAAATTGAGCCTAAACTCAGCCGTATCGCCGAGCGTTTACAACAGAATAAAGCCTCAAACACTCAATCATCACAGGTGAACGCATGATAGAACATGGTCCATTATTAGAACGCTTGTTAGAAGGAGAATTTATTTGTGCGGTCACAGACGAACATAGCTTTCATAAGTTGCAAAATGACGAGCTGGTGGATGACTTAAATCATTTTTTAAGACCACTAAATAGACGAGTAGCCAAAAATGATGATGGATCAGTGTATTTTCTAGCCTATTGTGATTTAACTCAAAACGCCCGTCAGCATCTTAGCCAGCAATTCGCCAGCACAGTGCAATCCTTATTACCTATGTTGGAGTGGATGCAGTTGGTACAAGAAGCACTAGGTCGTGATGGCGCACTCAGTGCAAGCGATACTATTAAATTGCAAGATTTTGAGTCTAAGGTCGTGGATAACCAGTCTCTTATTCAGCGTTTAGCCCACCTCGCTAATGACAAAGTATTTAAGTCCACCAGTGACAAACCTGATATGCAGATCAAACAAGTCTTCAAGCGGATCAAAGAGTTGGGTTATTTGTATCAGCCGCATAAAGACAGATTGTTTTATATTGTCACCGGTAAAGTTGAACAACTCATTGAGTTAGTACGTTTTATTAAAGACGAAGAAAGCCTGCCAATTGATGACGAAATCCCAGAACAAGAGGCGATGTTTTGAGTCAGGTTTCCAAGCAAAAAAATGCCGCCCAAAGCAATCCACTGTTTGAATTAGGCAAAGAGCGATTAGAGCTAATTGGTAAACATGCTGATGCCTTGATGCAGGGCTATTTGGAAGGGCATGTGAATGAGTTAGCCTTTTCACAACAAGCACTACAAAAACTGCTGGATAGTCGCGTGTTGTTCTATCCTGATGAGCAGTCTTTAAGTTTGCGGCCTATAGTCAACGAATTGATTGCCAGTTTGACTCAAGATGAGCGAAAACGGCAAATTAACTCTGATGTAGGTGAACACCTCGACCAAATTCACACTCGCGTTCAGTCGTTACAGGCGGCAAGGCAAAAAGGTGATTATGTTGCGAGTGAGCACCATATGCAGCTGCTAACAGAGCGTGTACACGACATGACAGGGCAGTTTGGTGATGCGATTGAAAGCCTCTGGCATAGATTGAATACCGAGTTTGGTTTTGTCAGTAGCCTGGATGATAAAATTTTAGAAATCGAACTGGCTCAGCGTCAACTAAGGCGAATACTCGACGGTTTTGGCATTATCAACTTTGACGATCTTATCCAACTAGCTGGTAGTGATGGAGCATTACGTAAGTTATTAGTGAGTCAGTTACAGGCGCGTATTTCTGAGCATTCAGGTTCATTGTTAGAAGTACAAAAACGCTTGGTTCTATTGATGTCGCGTTTCCGTCAGCAACAAGACAAAGCTTTGTTAATTAACCGCATGAGTGCTTTTTTACGTCAGCATTCTAATTTCCAAATGGGTGATTACTCAAATCGTAGCCAAGTACCTGCGGTGATTAACCAGGCACACGGTATCAGCGCACAGGCATTTATCTCTTTAGATAGGTCGCAAGATAGTTACGCGCTAGCAGAACTTGCACGCGCTGTGCCTAGAGAGCCAGAACAAGGATCTCAATCTGAGAGGCAAACTGAAGGTTTTGCTCTGGCTGTGCAGAACTTAGTGGCCACGGAGCAAAAACAACTCGCAAAAGATGTAGAAGACTTTTTTATCCATGTAATAGAAAGCCCACAAGCATTAAGCGGTGTGGATTATTTAGCTGAAAAGGAATTACTTTGGGAGCCTGAAATGTGGCTGTTCCAGATTGTGGCTGAATACCAAGGTTTGCCGCAGCAAAACAAACAACGCTTTACGCTCGAAAAAGACAGTGCCGAGCAAAGCCGATTTAATCAGTTACATATTATTAAAGATGTAACAGTCGGAATGCGTTTCTTTAGTGATTTTCAGGCTACTGGGTAAGCTAAGAGATGAAAGGTAGTTTGACTCCAAAGGCTAAGATGCTGTTAGCAGAGCAGAATGATATTTTGCTGCTTAATGATAAATCCTTCACGACAAAAATCGTGACGGTTAAACACATTATTGAGTGGTGTGAATATGACGATATCAAACCCGGTAAATGGATAGTAGAAGGTAAAAAGTATCGTTTCAC
>QIJM01000069.1 GCA_003232445.1 Paraglaciecola arctica | reverse complement strand
ATTGGAATTGGAGGCTTAGGACATATGGCCGTTAAATTTTTAAAACACTGGGGATGTGAAGTAATTGCTTTTAGCTCGAATCCAAAAAAGAAAAAGGCCATTTTAAATATGGGTGCAAGTGAGGTGATTGATTCAACATCTCCTGAAGAATTAGAAAGTATCACAGGAAAACTAAATTTTATATTGAACACCACTAACGTATCGTTAGATTGGAATTCTTACTTGACTGCATTAGCACCGAAAGGAAAATTTCATACGGTAGGAGCAGTTTTGGAGCCAATGGAAATTCCTGCATTCAGTTTAATTATGGGAGAAAAATCGGTAGGAGGAAGTCCGATAGGCAGTCCTGCATTAACTAAAACAATGCTTGATTTTTTTGATTTTTGTGTAAGACACTCTATTTATCCAGATGTTGAGGAATTTCCGATGGAACAGGTAAATGAAGCAATTGAACACCTTGAAAATGGTAAAGCTCGATTCAGGATAGTGTTGAAAAACAAATAACTACTCACAACAACGGCTATACTTAATTGCTAAATTGTCGCAACTAACCATACACAAACCGTTACAAACCGTTGCCAGTATTATCTTGCTAACTTTGTATTTTAAAACTTGATCGGATAATACCCATCGGCATCGGCTTTACCAAAAAACTGTGCGGCTTGGTGCACTTCTTTGGGTAAGTTGACATCGGGTTTGAAGCGGCCTTCAATTTTAAACTTCATATTGGTAGGGATAATGGCTTTTGCAGTTAAGCCGAAACTGTTGGGTTGTTTGACATTCAATACAACATTGCCGTCTTGGCAGCTTAGATCAGCATCGAAATTACCTAATTCTATTACACCGGTCACGCCGGTAAAGTTAGCATTTAACCATTGGCCTTTGCCGGTAAATGTTTGACAACCTGATCCGTAATCCACTTCGTTGAGCTGCACTTTAAAACGGCCGTCAGCTTGTATTGGTATGGGTAAAGGTAGCAGGCTAATCGCTAAGTTGGCGGGTACGTAAGCTAATAAACTTTCTGCTTGGAAGCGTTGCCCTGAAAAGCTTACGTGCCCAGTGGCAGAGATTTGGCCAACGTCGCGTATATTACCTGCTTTGATATCTGCGCTGATTTCCCCTAGTAACAGAGGCAGAAATGACAGTGACCAATTTAAGTCATTAATGGGTAAACCATTTACTTGTGCTCTTTGTGCATGACCATGCCAAATGGTGCCCGATATGCCGCTAACATTGACGCCCTCAGCCAGCTGAATTCTGGATAAAACATGAACTGCAGGTAATTTAACGATTAAAAATATAAAATAAACTACAAGGCATAAGCTGCCCCATTTCAAAACTGACTTCATGATTTTCCTAGCTTTAAACGACGAATTTTAACTTGCCCGGGCAAATCGGATTCTGCGATATCGATATCTAATATGCTCACACCGATTTTTTCAAGTGACTGTAACCAACTCAGTACGTCATTAAAGGGTGCTTGATCTATCCATACCTGTAGCTCGTCAGCTTGAGGCTGCATCCGAGATATGACAATTTTCAAGCGACTAGCTGATTGATTTACCGCTTGAGGTAGAGAGCCTGAAAATAAGGCCTTATCGCCACCACTGCGCAGTTGCACCGCTCTGTTAGCGTTTTTTTGTACCCAAGCAAGTAATTCTGTTTGATTTTTAACTGCGGTTTGACCTCGCTCTAGTGACGTGTTGAGTGGCGACCAAATACCCCAATAAAAAATGGCTACCAATACCAGTATCGCTGAAATAATCACTAAGCGTTGTTCACGCTCATTTAGTTGTAAGTACATACTTTTGAGCTTGTCCATATTAACTCCTAATCGACAATGTGCCGATTACCTGATTGTCTTTTTGGTTAATGGAACCTTGCTCAACGGTAAACCCTTGAGCTTCTGCTTGGCGCTTAAACTTGTCTAAGGCATCAAAATTACTGGCCACTGCTTGAATACGCAATTCTGCGCGACTACTGTCAAAGCGCATGGTTTGCGGTTTAACGTTCGATTCTTCAAATGCAGGTCTGAGCTGACTCAACATAATTAACATCGACGCCTCTCCGCCACCTTGCTCTAAGGTTTTCATTTGGCGCGCCATGGTAGTTCTGAGATCGCGATAGGCACCAGCATTAGGAAATGCACGTTTGTACTCGCTACTAACCTGCGCCTTTAAAATGGCTAGTTGCTCATCTAGTCGATTCTGCTTTAGGTTTTTGTCAATTAAAGTGGTGAACAGTGCAATAACAGCCAACACCGCAGCTAAACGCCATTTTTTCCATTGGCCACCACCGACTTTGTTTTTAATTTTGTACTCGCCTTGCAACAAGTTAAATTTCGCTGATTTTACCCCCTGCGCTAACACTTTCATCGGCAATTCAAGAGGCATCACCGACACGTCTAAGTTTTCTATACCAGCCAAATCCGTGCCAGAATAATCATTAACCATAAGCGACTGTTCGTTCTGTTTAGCATATTGTCGTGCAAGATGATTAATGGCTTGTATTAGCCAGTCTCTCTCACCTTGTAAACCCGCCCAATCATCTTTACGAACCAACAGTTGTTGACCTAATTCCAAGACAGACCATGCGTCTTCACCTGCCAATGGCAATGCTAATACATCGGGTATAAGTTGGTCGCAGGCTAAACCAGCATCTTCAATTATGCTCAGCCAGCTTTGTAACTTTTCTTTGTTAACAATGGCGACAGCTTGGTTGTTACCATTTTTGGGGCCAAGGGCAAAAAATTGTTGCGAAATATCGCCGCTTATTTCCTCTTCCAATATAAACGGAATCGCAGCTAAGGCTTTGCGCCCAGCTTTAGCTGGCAACTCTACCCACTTGAGTAAAATGTCGCTGGTGGGTACTAAGGCACAAACCGATCTTCTGCCAGCTCTGTCTGCTAAGGTGGCTAATTGTGCTGCCTCTGGTAACTCACCAGAGGCAATAATTTCGTTTTGTTGGCTAGACCACACAATCCAATGAATCGGTTCATCTGGATTGGCACCTAGTCGCACTACTAACTGTTCCATAAGGTTTATGTACCTTGTTGGTTGTTATGATTAAAAAATGTTATTTCGTTGAAACCAGCTTATCAAAAGCCACTAAAATTACGTCTGATGACAATGACGTTTTTATTTGAGTCGATCTTAAATAAGGTTTGCATAGCAAAAGTTGCATCATTGTACTGTGTTTTGGTATGTAAAATAAAATGTGATGTTTTTACATCAAACCATTTTTCCTGTTCAGGCTTAAGCCTAGGCTCCAAGGCTTCGATGCTTGGGTCGTTTAAAAACACTGCAGTCGTTTGAAACCCTTCTGAACCACGATTGGCAAGTATAGATTGAGCGTCATATAAACCAAGCCCAGTAGCGGCGGCAATAACAGCCGCATTTTCTTCACTCACAGTGTTTACATTGATTACAAATGAATTGTCATTAGGTAATACACACACTAGTTTAAGTAATTCCCTGAGCCAAGGAACTTCAACCCCATTAATTAAGCGTAACTCTGACTTATGCACCATATAGTTATTGGCTGCAACATAAGGGAATTGCAGACTCTCGTATTCGCTGTCTTCTGAGCCAACGTTCGTTGGGTTGTCATCTTGGTCTAACCAATCGACTAATGAGTCACGGAGTATATCAATATTATAACTGGGGATCGCGGGATCAATCTGCTGTAACAAACGTTCGAAAGCTAACATGCGTTCAGGTAATAAGGGCTCACTCTCAGGGGGAGTTTGGGATGGTGTGTCCAGTGCCGTGCTACTTGAGCTAGCCCTAGGCTCTCATTAAGGTTAAAGCAGCTTTGCATATCGACCAGTTGCGCTTGAATGCCGCCGCCTTCTATTGGATAGACAAACTCTTGATTCCACGGCTGCTCGAGGTGAATAACGTCGCCATCTTTATCCATCAGTTGTTTAATGGATTTTCGCGCATACTGCTCAGCACCCATGGCATACCAATAGGCTTGATTGTTTTCTTTTATGTTAGACGCGCGTTTAATTTGCAATTGCAAACGGCTACCCATTTCTGTGGCGAGCACGCTAACGATAGCCACAATTAATAACACTATGATTAAGGCTACGCCTTGCTGTTGGCGCTTAAGTTGATTCATGCGCCATTTGCCAACATAAATTCGCGGCGAATTTCACCAAAAGTTTTACTGATTATGGTGATGGAAATTGCTATTGGGAGAGTCGCACTTGTATAGGTCTCTTCCCATTCTTCGGGCTCTTCTAGCTGGTCTGCATGGGTTAAAAAGGTCACTCTAAAATCCTCAATGTCAGACATTAGAATTTTTACTTTGGGCTCGTAACCAATCACATTGTCTACATAATTACCGTACAAACGCTGTAGTTGTTTTTCCTGTATACGATAACCAACTGCTTGCAATGTGCTGCGAGGTAGCAACATTTGTGGGTTATGCCAACCAACTCGTACAAAACTAAGGCCATCAGCATCACTATCAACCACATATTCGCCACCGGATAAAACGGCACTAGATGGCTCGCCGATAATGCGTACTGCACGAGGCACTATCTGCAAGATATCCCGCTCTATGGCAAGCATCGTCCTTTGTAATTCTTCCAATTTAGCAAAGCGTTCAGAAGACAGTTGGTCACTATTAATTACCGATGTGAGCACACCGGTACTAGCTAAGCCAATGATGGTAAAAATTGCCATGGCGACCAGTATTTCTATTAGGGTAAAACCACGGCTGTGATTATTTGGTGGGCGGTTCATGTTTTAGTTTGCTTAGCGATAAACGTGCTGACTGAGGTTACTGTACCTTGATATTGCTCGTCCAACCCAACAGACACTTCCACCTGCACCATGTCTGCGTCATTGGTTTTATTGACTCGCTGTTGCCAATACCACTTTCGGCCAGCCATTTCTTGCTGGCCTTTTTGATTGTTTTTGATTGGCCAAATGGTATCTATGTGTAGTTGGGTGAGGCGATTATTGGCAACCCATGTGGCAAAGGTAATATCTTCAATTTGCCCAACACCCGTCAGATGATCGCTAGCCGCCTTCATAATGGCAGTGCCTGTTAGAGCAAAAATAAACAGCGCTACTAGTACTTCAAGTAACGTCATGCCAGACATGCGTTTATAGGTTTTTGTTTTCAGGGCTTTAGGGCGCATCGAGTGGCCCTTCTGTTGTTAAAGGTGTGCTGTCTTGACCGTCAATGCGAAAGTAGGTTGGTAACTCATTACCAAACTCTGGTTCGTAGGCCATAGTGATAGAGAAGGGGGTGATTTCACCGCTAGAAAAAATAAAAATTTGTGGTGGGTCGAGCTTCTTTTCTTCCTCATTACCTATTTCTACCTCATCATTAGACACAGACAGATCTTCATCAAATATGTCGCTACTGAAAAGACTTTCTTCGGTTTCCCAAGGTAAGTCGGTTAAAGATAATTCCAAGCTGAACAAGTCGGGTAATTTGTGTTCAGCAAAAGTGTTATCAAGTTCAAGTTTTTGCCATTCTTGCTCTTCATCTAGGTACATAAAATAATAGCTGTTGTCGTTATCTTCGACTCTTAAACCCAATTGCCTTTGGTTTAGTACGGCGTAGTCCGACGCCATATTAAATACCACTTGCAAACGTTGGGTTTGTTTTTTGAGCAAATCTTGACCGCTTTCGCCCGAGTAACTGAGGATTACTGCACCTGTTGCTAATCCCATGATAAACAACACCACCATGACTTCAATCAGGGTAAAACCAGCATATTTTACGAATGGTGTGCGGCGAATGGTCATCTTAGTTGTCGATCAGTTTAACTAGTTTAAGTAGTCGTTGATATTCCAATTACCAATGTCGTCCTCGGTGCCTGGTTCGCCGTCTGGACCATTAGAAAAAATGTCAATCCGCCCTTGTTCACCTGGGCTAAGTAATTGGTAAGGATTGTTCCAAGGATCATTAGGCAGACGTGTGATATAGCCGTCTTGTCTGTAATTACGAGGAATAGGGTCAACCGTAGGTTCACTGACCAAGGCTTCTAAACCTTGTTCTGAGGTGGGGAACACATTGTTGCTCAATTTATACTGGGTTAACGCATTTTCTAAACTTTGGATATCAATAGCCGCTGTTTTAATTTGTGCTTCTTCTTGATTGCCCAAAATTTGCGGTGCAATCATGCCAGCCATAATGCCGATAATCAGCAATACCACCATGACTTCAATTAGGGTAAAGCCAGTGTTTCTGCGAGAAGAATGTTGTTGTTTCATTAGATATTCACCATAGAGTTTAAAGCTAGAATAGGTTGTAGGATCGCCAGTACAATAAATAGTACAACGCTTGCCATAGTCACGATTAATATAGGTTCGAATATTTTGAGTGACACACCCACCAAAGATTCAAATTGTCTGTCTTGATTATCTGCGGCGCGCGCCAGCATTTGTTGTAACTCACCACTGCGTTCACCTGATGCAATCATATGCATCATCATCGGCGGAAACATTTTGGTTTGATCAAGTGATGCTCTTAGGCTTGAGCCTTCTTTTACAAAATTTGCAGCGGTGTTGACCGCAGCTCTTATCTGTAAGTTCTCAAGCACTTCACTGGCAATACGCATACTCTCTAGCAGGGGCACTGCGCTGGAAGTTAAAATACTTAATGTACGAGCAAATCTTGCGGTATTTAAGCCTTTTGATAATTTGCCAATAAAAGGTAAGCCAAGAATAAATTTATGATAACGTTTTTTCATTACAGGCTTCTGTAGCATGCTATTAACTATCACTGTGATTGTTATCAATACAACGGCTAGCGCTAACCCATAAGCTCGCAAAAAGTCACTGACATCAATCAATATCTGAGTAATGGTCGGTAAGTCTTGGCCCATACTTTGAAACTGTCCAACAATTTTGGGTACTACAACGGTTAATAGTAATATCACGATAGCAAAGGCAAAAAACATCATGATGCTGGGGTAAACCATAGCCTGAGTAATTTGGCTTTTAGTTTGCTGGCGTTTTTCGGTGTAATCAGCTAAACGGTTGAGTACGGTATCGAGATGACCTGATTTTTCACCTGCGGCTACCATAGCGCGAAACAAATCATCAAATACGTGGGGAAATTCCGCCATAGCATCAGCTAAGGTGTGACCTTCTACTACTTTGCTGCGCACCGCCATCATCATATTTTT
>QIJM01000109.1 GCA_003232445.1 Paraglaciecola arctica | reverse complement strand
CTTCGTTTCTGGTAATGTCACTCCTGTAGCAGAAGCCAATATTTGGAACGACGCATACGCGGCTGAAATAGTGTTTGGTGCACCATGGCAGCTAAACATGTTTGGCCTAGATGTCACCAACTCTTGCCCATTTAGTCCAGATTTTTTGACTCAACTTAAACAAAACAATCCTAAATTAGGCGGTTTTGTGTATGATGCCGCCCAATTTTACGTGAAGTTTTACTCACAAAACAGAAATGAAGATGTGTGTTTTTTCCACGACGCTATGCCTCTTGCACATTTAGTTGACCCAGATTTGTTCGAACTGCAAACTGGCCACGCAAGAGTATCTACCGATCCTCTAAACATTGGCCAAACCTCAGTTGCGCTGCCTAATACCACTACCAGCCCTGATTGGCTCAATGCACAGCAAATCAATGTGGCAACTAAGGTAGACAATCAGCGTTTGACTCAGTTGTATTTAGATACTTACAGTCTTTAGTCTAAGTTCACGGATACGCATAAAATGACTAATTCAGACGTCTTGGATAGGCAGCAGATCCGCCAAAAGTATCGTACAAGACGCCAAATGTTATCGCCTCTGCACCAAACAGAGGCTGCAACTGACATACTCACAATCTGCATAGAGTCAACTCGGTTATCACTAGTTAACACCGTTGCTTGCTACGTCGCAAACGACGCAGAAATCAACCCTAACCTGATTATCAATTATTGCTGGCAACAAGGTAAATGTGTGTTATTACCTGTATTGCATCCTTTTAGTAAAGGCCATTTACTGTTTGTTGAATATCATCCCAATTCACCTACCCGTAAAAACTGTTACGGTATCGATGAACCAATAGTCACCAGCACAAACCTGTGCACGATAGATAACATTGAACTAATACTAACGCCACTGGTTGCCTTTGATGTTAAGGGTAATAGATTAGGTATGGGGGGCGGATATTATGATCGAACCTTAGCCCCTATTCGTCGTGACTCACTGCCAACTCAACTTATTGGGCTGGCGCATACCTGCCAACAAACTGAGATGTTGCTCACCGATAGCTGGGATATTCCATTAGATGGTATTGCCACGCCAGATCAATTTTTTAGTGTCAGCTGAACTGCTGCTTGAGTTACACTATTATACCAATCCATCCTAACGATTAGGCTCTGTAAACAAATGACACAAGATGATAAGAAGAAAGCCGCAGCCAAGGCAGCGTTAAAATACATAGAAGACGCCGCTATTGTTGGTGTTGGTACCGGTTCAACGGTTAATTATTTTATTGATGCATTGGCTGATGTAAAACATAATATTCAAGGGGCAGTGTCGAGCTCAAAAGCCTCAACTCGACGCTTAAAAGACATGGGCATTGAAGTGTTTGATCTTAATTCGGTAGACAAAATCGATATTTATGTGGATGGTGCAGACGAAATAACCGAACACAAACATATGATAAAAGGCGGTGGTGCAGCCCTCACCAGGGAAAAAATTGTTGCCGCTGTGGCCGATAAATTTATTTGTATTATTGACGACACAAAACAGGTGCCTATGTTGGGGCAATTTCCACTTCCGGTTGAAGTGATCCCTATGGCTCGCTCTTATGTGGCCAGAGAAATTGTCAAGCTAGGAGGCGATCCTGCCTATCGTCAAGGAGTAGTAACTGACAACGGCAATGTGATTTTGGATGTATATAATTTAAAAATTCTAAACCCAGTAGAACTTGAAAGACAGCTCAATGCCATTGTCGGAGTAGTCACCAATGGTTTATTCGCTGATCGTGGCGCTGATGTTGTTTTAGTCGGAACCAACGATGGTGTTGCAACAATAGAATAGCTTCGAGCTAAAAGCGATTCACCACAGAGGAAAAACCTCTTTAGCTTTATTTTGCAGTGAATTGTCTAGTATGGTTCTAAATTGACCTGACATATATACGACTTAATCAGGCAGATGTAATTGCAAGTATCGCAGCATATTACCACCCATCACTTGCTTAATTTGTAGATCGCTAAGCCCTAAATTTAACAGGGCTTGAGTTAAATAAATTAACTCAGATGTGTCAAAAGGTACACTAACTGCGCCGTCGTAATCTGAGCCGAGGGCAATATGTTCGCTGCCGACTAATTCCATACCATATTTAAGCGCTTTAGCAATCTCGTTCACATTAGGCTCGCACACTGCACCGTCCCAATAACCCACTGCAATCAAGCCCCCTTTAGCGGCAATCTGTTGCATTAACTCATCTGGAATATTTCGTGGTGAGGGGCAATGCCCGTAAAAACCAGTATGGCTGACTAATAAAGGCTGACTGCTAATAGCCAATACGTCTTTGACCACTTGCTCAGAAGAATGGGATACGTCCAGCATAATTCCCAAAGACTGCATTTTTTGCAGCGCCTCTCGTCCAAATTCTGTTAGACCTTCACCACTTTCCCCATGTAATGAGCCTCCTAACTTATTATCAAAAAAGTGCTGCAAACTCATCATGCGAAAACCACTGTTGAACAAGCGTTGAATATTACTCAGATCACCGTCTAATGCATGAGAGCCCTCAGTGCCTAACAACATACCTAATAATTGAGGGTTAACTTCTCGCTGCAATATAAATTGTGAGAGATCTGATTTTGAGGTGATAAGTGAAACTTGCTGGGGGAACTCATCGGCCAACTCTAGCGCTTTACTCGCCTGAAATAATGCTCTTTCAGCCAAGCTATTCCATGTACGTATGGGCCAGAGATTAAGCAACGCTAGTTTAGTAATATTGTCATTGGCATCGCTACTATTCGCTTCGTAATTAATCCCGTCGGGAGACTTAGTGACTGTAGTAAACATCTGTAAAGCAACGTTACCTTGCTGCAACCTAGGAATATCCACATGCCCATATTCATGTTTATCCATCAAATCCCTTTTCCACAATAATGTATCGCTGTGCCAGTCACCAATAAACAACTGCGCATGTAAGGTTCTGGCTTGCTCTGATATCACAGGCAAAGTCGAATCATGCAAGAGATTCGTTTGTTTATCTAATTGGGTAGGGAAAAACACAAAAAAGCCAATAACAACAAAAATGACTGAAAAGGCAATAATTTTAAAAATGATTGTTTTAGAGAGCATAAGTATTAATCTAAAAATTGAGCAAAGTGATGATGTAAGATCTTAGTTTGCCGAATAAATGTCAAATTTAAAACGTTAACGCTTAACCCTGATGAATTTGCTCAGACTTTTACCGATTGGGTAAGTCAGTTGGTTAACTTGAATAATGATATTGTGGCCATTGATGGCAAGGTACTGCGCGGCACATTGGTAATACGCAGTGAGAATGCTTTTTTAAGAGCCAACTACTCAACCCGAAAATTAGCCGGTGGCATAGGAGGAG
>QIJM01000667.1 GCA_003232445.1 Paraglaciecola arctica | reverse complement strand
TGGATTTTTCAATCAATACCTTGGCTTCTTTTTCAAAACCATCACGTAGCAGTTCATAACTTGCCTTGGAAAATAAAGGCGCGTCTTTATCAGTCAGTTGGTCAAGCCTTTTTAACACGTCCCCTACATCTGAGGTCAGCCCTAACTGTAGTTGGCTAGCAGCGAGCAGCTTGAGACCCGGGTGGTTATCTGGTAACAATCTCACGATATAACTCAAATGCCGATTGGCACCTGAGTAGTCTTGTATTTGATAGGCTGAATAACCTGCTACCAAGCGTAAAGACGCTGCTTCAATACCCCCGTTAATGGCTATTTCCGCTCTCCTAAGGGCATTAGCATAATCACCTTTATATGCATACGTCGCAGACTTCAATTGATTTAACAAAGGATTTTGGTCATTAAGCAAAAGAAGTTCATCTAAGTAGGGATCAGCGGCATTTAATTCACCTACATCTACCAACAATTTGGCTAAGACAAAGGTTGTTTGTTTATCTTCAGGGTAAAACTGAACATAGTCTTTAAATATCTCAGCGGCTTCATCTGGTGCACCAAGCGACAATTTTAGCTGAGCTAATAACTTCAGTACTTCTGCATTTTGCGGAGCTTGTTCACGCAGCTCCGATACCGCGGTGGCGGCAATTTCATACTCTTCGTCTATTACCAGCGTATAAGCTGCCGTAAGACCCTTGAAAACAGAGCTAGTATCAATTTCTGCCAATTCTTCAATCAATAAGTGAGCATCATCTGTCTTATTTAATCGAACCAATGCTACCACTTTGAAATAGCCGATTTCAGCACGTTCAACTGACGTTAGACCCTCTTGCTCATGCTCTAATTTACTAATGGCTGAGTAGGCGCCTGTGCGCTGATAAGCTTGAGTTAATAGCGGTAATACTTTTGATGGTTCAAAACCATATTCCAACGCTCGATTAAGCTCTTTTTCAGCACTTTCAAACTGTTTCTGTTGAATATAAAGCAGGCCAAGTTCAAATCTGGCTTGGGCTGACTTAGGCTCAACTTGCACTGCATTTTTTAGCGCCACAATAGCAGCGGCAGGATCATTTTCTGCAACATACTGTTTAGCCTCTTTCATATATTCGTCGCTAGTTTGTTTACCGCAGCCCGATAACACACCTAATGCAACAACAGCTAATGCGTATTTTAATTGCGTTGAACTAAAACCTTTCATGTTGGTTGTTCCTTGTATAAATTTCTATGCAGACATAATGACATGTGTTTTTACCTTATGCGACCAGCACTCTCAATTTTATTGTCAGTTGATACACACTATCAACTTATAAAGAGTTTTAAATGCGTTTAGTTGTTCACAGGACAAACGGCCATCATCTAAACAAACTTGCCACATGAAGAAATTTATTGCTGCATGTAAATTAGTTAATACAACTAAATGACATATTTGCAACATCATTGACAATAAATCACAAAGTTGTACACCACAAAATGACATTTCCCAAAAATAATGCAATTAAACAAAGCATTACGTGGAGTAAAGGTCGAATATCGAATATAATTCGACCTTTGAAACCGTGCCGGCTTCGCCTTAAATAATTGTATTACTGATTTTAGAAATTGTATTACCGATTCAAATAATGCTGTGCCTGCCTGTACCCTGGGAAAATTGATGACAACCACCACATCTGAAATTACATTTAGAGATTTAAGCCTACCCGAAGAACTGCTGCAAGCACTAGACAAAGTCGGCTATGAAAAACCCACACCTATTCAAGCAGAGTGTATTCCACTTATTATTGGAGGCCACGATTTATTAGGCACAGCGCAAACAGGTACCGGTAAAACGGCTGCTTTTGCTTTACCTATGTTGGCTAATATTGATCCTGACGATAAAAGCACCCAATTATTGGTTTTAACTCCTACCAGAGAGTTGGCCATTCAAGTAGCTGAAGCCTTTCAGGTTTATGCTAGCTTTCTTAAGAAAATTAACGTTTTACCTATTTATGGTGGTTCATCTTACGATAACCAAATTCGCCAACTAAAACGTGGCACGCAAGTTGTTGTTGGCACACCTGGCCGAGTAATAGATCATATTAAGAAGGGTACTCTTAAACTCGATAAATTGAAGTTTTTGGTACTCGATGAAGCCGATGAAATGTTACGTATGGGTTTTATCGATGATGTAGAGTGGATTTTGAGCCATGCTCCAAAAGAGCGTCAAACTGCGTTGTTTTCAGCGACTATGCCAGACCCTATTCGTAAAATAACCAAACGTTATTTGAATAACCCTAAATCAGTCAAAATCGAATCCAAAGTCGCCACAGCCAGCACCATTCGTCAGCGTTATTGCCAAGTAGCTGGGCACCATAAATTGGAAGCTCTGACTCGCATATTGGAAGTCGAAAGCTTCGATGGGGTGATCATCTTTGTGCGCACCAAAACAGCGACTATGGAATTGGCTGAAAAGCTGTCTGCACGAGGTCATGCGGTTGAACCACTTAACGGTGACATTCCACAAAACTCACGTGAACGTACTGTTGATCGTTTGAAAAAAGGCAAAATTGATATTCTGGTTGCCACAGATGTAGTCGCCCGTGGTCTTGATGTTGAACGTGTTAGTCACGTCATCAACTTTGACGTACCTTACGATACAGAATCATATGTTCACCGTATTGGGCGTACTGGTCGTGCTGGTCGTGAAGGTGATGCGATATTGTTTATTTCGCACCGTGAAAAACGCATGTTGTTTTCTATTGAGCGCGCCACTAGGCAGACAATCGATGCGATGACTATCCCATCAATCTCGCAATTAAACGAAACACGTTTGTCTCGTTTCAAAAGCAGTGTGATTGAAGCGATTGGTGATCCATCAATTGAGACACTTATCCCTATCGTTGAGTCAATTCAAGCAGAAACCGAAGCTGCACCTGAAGTGATCATGGCTGCATTAGCCAAAATAGCTCAAGGTGATGAGCCACTTATCCTCAAAGATAGTGACCGTCCTGATTTGAGTGCTAGTCCTCCAAGAAATGATCGTGCGCCGAGAGAGCGCGGTGGTCGTCCTGAACGTGGTGGTGAACGAGTTAAACGTGAACGCAAATCTGGTCCACCTAGTGAAGGTATGCAGCGTTATCGTATTGAAGTCGGTCATACTCATGGTGTCAAACCTGGCAACATAGTGGGTGCTATCGCTAACGAAGCAGATATTAGTAGTAAAAATATCGGCTCTATCGAAATTTATGATAATTTCAGTACAGTAGATTTACCCAAAGATATGCCCAAAGCGACACAGCAAACCTTACAAAAGACCCGTGTTGCAGGTCGCAGTTTAGGTCTACGCGAATGGTCAGATCAGCCACCCAAAAAACGTGGTAATCCAGCTAATCGTGA
>QIJM01000352.1 GCA_003232445.1 Paraglaciecola arctica | reverse complement strand
GAGGTAATGTCAGGGCATACTTGATTAATTCAGCAACTGTATCATCCATACTTTTCATATGCCTTGCTTTCTTGTACTTTTTTATTTCTTCTAAGGATATCATCTGAGAGATTAATTGTTAATTCCTGTCGACCCATATTTCTACCCCTTTTCTTTATCTTAATCATACCAAAAAGTAGCATATTATCATCTTGCAAGTCAAATTACTCCATCCATAACAATTATCAAACATTATACGTATTACGTAGTTGCTGATATTAAATCCTAAATACGAGAAACAATAATTTTTCTTTATAAAATAATCAATTAAAACAATGAGTTAGTAAGCACTTAGAAATTAAGAAAAATTTGTTGTCCAGCCAGCCCGTTGACTTTTATGGTATGACATTTTTCTATGGTGATTTTGGTATTATACATAAAACTCTACAATAACAGATTACATGGCTAAGGGAGAATTTTATTAGCGACATCGAATCCATAAGAAAACGACTCCAGTTTGCAACGAAGAATGTACTAAACCGTAATGTCATGACCATGCACAGGTCCGACTGGGAATCGATGATTCATGAAAAAGGTTTAATGACCCACGTAGAATCTCTATCTTAATCCATTCACGAAAGTTGCACACTATGCAAAACTTATTATCGAGAACACTAAAGAGAAGGCCTAACAAAAAGCTGTTGTGAAATCGAACCAGCGAGTGCTTTTTGACTTTCCTTGACTTAATTGTTAGCAAATCTTTTTTGCACTTTAATGTGATTCATGGTTCCATTCACAGAGTTTCACATTATGCCACAGAAACAAAATCAACAATGGAGAATAAATGACACTTTTTCAAGATAAAGCCAATTTGATCTGGGAAGTAGCTGATCTTCTTCGTGGTGACTACAAGCAGTCGGACTATGGTAAGGTGATTTTACCCTTGACGGTTTTACGTCGTCTGGATTGTGTGTTGGCACCAACAAAACAAAAAGTGTTGGATTCGCTACCTAAAGTAGAAAAGCTCTCCGATTACGCGAAAGACCTTACCTTAAACAAAATTGCAGGGTTTAATTTTCATAACCGCAGTCGATTTGATTTTGAAAAAATGATTGCTGACCCGAATCATATTGCCGCAAATTTACGCAATCATATCAACGGCTATTCTGCTTCCGCTCGTGAGATTATCGAATATTTCAGTTTTGATGATCAGATCGAACGTATGGATGATCCCAAGGCAGATATATTGTTTCAGGTGGTCAAAAAGTTTGGCGAGATTGATCTTGCTGACATGGATACCATGCAAATGGGGTATGTATTTGAAGACCTGATCCGTCGCTTTGCAGAGCAATCCAATGAAACCGCAGGAGAACACTTTACCCCTAGAGAAGTCATCAAACTGATGGTCAATGTGTTATTCAATGCAGACAATCAAGCCTTAACCCAAGCCGGTATTGTTAAAACCTTGTATGACCCGGCTTGCGGTACAGGTGGAATGCTCTCTATTGGCGAACAGCACCTGACCGACTTTAACCCCGAGGCAAAACTGGAAGTCTTCGGGCAGGAGATCAACCCTGAATCCTACGCCATTTGTAAATCGGACATGCTCATTAAGGGGCAAAATCCCACCAATATAAAATTTGGTAATACCTTTACCGTTGATGGGTTAAGGGAGGAAAAGTTTGATTATATGCTCTCCAATCCGCCCTTTGGTGTGGACTGGAAGAAAGCTTCTAAAATCATCAAAGACGAAAACGAAAACTTAGGCTTTGCTGGTCGCTTTGGGGCAGGTTTGCCACGCATCAATGATGGTTCCTTGCTGTTTTTACAGCACATGATCTCAAAAATGAAAGCACCAGATAATGGCGGCAGTCGAATTGGTATTGTGTTTAACGGTTCACCCTTGTTCACAGGGCAAGCGGGCAGCGGAGAAACCAATATCCGCCAATGGATTATTGAAAATGATTGGCTGGAAGCCATAATCGCACTGCCTGACCAGCTTTTTTACAACACCGGCATCTCCACTTATATTTGGATACTCAATAACCATAAAAGCCAGCAGCGCAAAGGCAAAATCCAACTGATCAACGCTACAGGCACCAAAGATGATGTAGGGGCAGATACCTGTGTCTGCCCGGATGATAAAGGACAACCACAGGGGATTGCCCCTACGAACCGCTTCTGGGAAAAGATGCCGCGTTCCTTGGGCAATAAACGCAAGCAGATCCCCGAGAATGGCGAAAACAAAGGTATAGGGTTTATTACCAAGCTATATGGCGATTTTGTTGAAAGTGAATTTGTCAAAATTCTGCCCAATGATTTCTTTGGCTATCATCGAATAACGGTAGAGCAACCGCAAAAAGATGAAGATGGCAATATTATTCAAAGCAGAGGTAACCCCAAGCCAGATACCAAACTGCGGGATTATGAGAATATCCCGTTCTTGCAGAAAGATAACAATGGCAAGCTGATTCCACAAAGCATTGAGGAATATTTTGAACGTGAAGTAAAACCTCACCTGCCCGATGCCTGGGTTGATGAGACGAAAACCAAAACAGGTTATGAAATCAATTTTACCAAATACTTTTATGAATTTAAGCCCTTGAGGTCATTAGCAGAGATTAAAACGGATATTTTAGCATTGGAAGAAAGCAGTCTGGAACTGGAAAAGAGGGTGCTGGAAGAATGAGAGTCACCGTTGAGCCTGAATTATTGAAATGGGCAAGCAAACGTGCAGGCTTGAATGCAGATTTATTGCTGCATTATTTCCCAAAATACGAAGAATGGCTTCAAGGCATTACCCAGCCTACCTTAAAACAACTGGAATCCTTTGCCAAAAAAACACATGTGTCGCTGGGTATGTTCTTTCTACCTGAACCACCACAGGAACAGTTACCTATCCCTGATTTTCGCATAATGGATGCTTTATCGGTTGCTGAACTCAGTAGCAATTTGCTGGAAACCATCTACCAATGTCAGCAAAAACAAGATTGGTATCGGGATTATCAGCAAACCCAAGGTTTTGACACAATCGGCTTTGTTGGTAGTGCCACATTGTCTGATGAAGTGACTGAAACGGCTGGCAAAATCTGCCAAACCATTCAATTTGAACCAGCACAACGCCAGCAAGCACGCACCTGGACAGAGGCATTACGCCTGTTTATCGAACAGATTGAAAGCCAATCTATTTTAGTGATGGTCAATGGCGTTGTAGGCAGCAATAACAGACGAAAACTGGACCCTCAAGAATTTAGAGGTTTTGCACTGGTGGATAAAATCGCTCCTCTAATTTACCAAAGCTGCCCAGATGTTTACCCTTGCCCATGAGCTTGCCCATATCTGGCTGGGAGAAAGTGGCATATCCAATATTCAGTCCAGTGATACCCATACAGAGAGCCAGGTTGAACGCTGGTGTAATCAAGTGGCAGCCGAGCTGCTGGTTCCATTGGCGGATATTTCACAGCACTACAAGGCTGACAATCCTTTAACCACGGAAATGGACAAACTGGCAAAACAGTACAAGGTCAGCACGCTGGTTATCCTGCGTCGCATCTACGATTTAGGAGCAATCAGTCATGAAACCCTGTGGCAAACCTATAGCGAAGAACTGGAAAGGTTAAAAAAACTTACTCGTCAGGGTGATGGTCGTGGCGACTTTTATCGTACTTTGGGCGTTCGAGTAAGTAAACGATTCACCAATGCAGTGGTGAATCACACACTGGAAGGACAAACCCTGTTTCGGGATGCCTTTAAAATGCTTGGAATTAAAAAAGCAGCGACTTTTTATGAAATTGCCAGACAATTCGGAAGGCATTCATGAACTATCTACTGGATGCCAATATTTTTATACAGGCAAAGAATTTACATTACGGCTTTGATTTTTGCCCTGCCTTTTGGGACTGGTTGATTGAGCAAAATGAAAAAGGCAAAGTATTTAGCATTGAAAAAGTGGGTGATGAAATCAATGCGGGGGATGATGAGTTATCACAATGGGCAAATAAGCAGGTGGATGGCTTTTTTCTGAAACCCGATGCAAATATGGCCGCAGTATTTCCAACGGTCAGCCAGTGGGCAAGCAACCAGAGTTATGAAGCCGTTGCCATCAACACTTTTTTACAAGTTGCCGATTATTAC
>QIJM01000246.1 GCA_003232445.1 Paraglaciecola arctica | reverse complement strand
GAGCCTGCAATCGTTCGATATCACCCTGTGCTTTTAGAGTGTTGGCTTCACCGAGTATAGATCCAACTTCCCTGTGTAGTGGTAACGCCTGTTCATAAAGACTTTTAGCAGCATCATATCGAGCCTGCATTTGTTCGATATCACCCTGTGCTTTTAGAGTGTTGGCTTCACCGCGTCTATCTCCAACTTCCCTGTATAGTGGTAACACCTGCTCATAAAGACTTTTAGCAGCATCATATTGAGCCTGCATTTGTTCAATATGTGCCTTCCAATAAAAGTAATCACCTTTCACTTCTGGTAAATTGAGTGTTGCATGGTCATATTCATGGATGGAGCAAAGGAGCGCTTCTATTTTTTCATATGCAAAGGAATTCCACCATTCCACACAAATACTATAAAAATTCCTCCCACCTTGCTTTGGTTTAGCTACAAGTAAATGACAGATAAATTCAATTAACCATTCAGTATCTTTAAGATCCTGAGTAGCACAATACTCAGCAGCGTACTGACTTAGCTTACAGTAATATTCAGGTTTTTCAAGCCATAAGCGCTTCTCTAATATTTTACGACTACGCTCATGAATATTATAACCTCTATTTTCGAACGGTTCAACAAAAGAAATGGTTATCAACTCTTTAAATGAATTAAAGGCAGAATTGTTTAGTGTAGCTTTAAGATATTTTTCATCGAACCAGCGAAGAATTGTAGCTGCCCAGACGGCTTCTTGCAGCGTGGGTTTCAGATTCTCAAGGCTGAATTTCATGGTCAGCCAGTCCTGTTCTTCTACGCTACCTGCTTGCTGCAAAGAGGTAAGGATGTCTTTTATCACACAGTCTCTCTTTTTGGTAGGGTCTCAATTATTTTTATTATTTCGCTGGGCTTACCCTTCATGGCATAACAAACACCAGCAAGCCAAGTTAAGGGATCATCCATATTTATATAACACCCCATAGCTTCCACAACAGGCATCCACTCATGTGCATCTGAAATCCCCAGTAATTGGTGACGATTGCAAGAATCACCCCACTCAATATTGTTAATATCAGGTGTCTTCTGACCAGCGACAAGCACTCGCATCTGTGGTGTATCCGGAATGCGAGCCAAAAAAGGGCCGCAGAACCAATTGGACATTTCACTAATAGATTTTTCAAAAGTATCCACTATAACAAGTAAACTATTGTCAAGATTGCGTACATCACGAAACCATGCATCTGTTAACAAAGTTTGACGCTGCTCTCTTTCTTTTTCGTCTTCAGCACGTAAAGCAACGTCAATAGTATTTTGATTGCCTTTTTGTTTTATATCATGAACATTAATAGACAGCCCTTTTGACAAATTTAATACACTTTTTCTGAACTCTGATAGTCCTTCCCATCCAACCTTGCGTACCGAACGAGAAAAGAATTCAGAAATGGAAATTGTTGTTTTACAATCGAAGGTAATATGTTTTATATCAGCTAATATCTGGCTCATGCATTCACGTAGCAGTGATGTCTTTCCACTACCGCTCTCACCTTCAAAAAAAAGAATCGGTTTGTTACATGTCGGTTTACAAAGCTCGTAAAAAGCTGAGCGTTGCTCTTGATAGTCTGCAAATATAATCGCCATTATAGTTCTAACCCTTCTTTTTATCCAATATTAATCTTATTATCACTGCCTTTTTGTTTTATAGTTCGTGCTTGCACATCATCCGCTTTTATCTGTATCTCATCACGATCTCCATTTTGGTGAATTCTTTTAACCACAACCTTCTTTTTTGCAGAGGAACTATCTTCTGCTTCACATTCTTTATCATTATCCATTTGCACTTCAACTTCTACTCCTTTATCGCTGGCTTTTATCCCGATTTTCTTTAACTTGCCATGATTAAGAAGTAACGCAACAAGTATAACGATTGCTACTGATACTGCGACTATTAGAATAATTTGTACGTTTGTTTCCATATGCTAATATCCCTCTATACTATGAGACAAGTCAGGTAAAGTCAGTCAGCGTTGTTTCATGCTATGCATAATTTAAACATTGTTTAGTCCCCCCAGCCTCAGCGTGACTCACTTTCTAATAAGCAGTCCTTATGGACACTCCAACTGTTTTATCTCATTGCCATCATCGCTTGATCTCTGCTGTATGATATCGCACCAAGCTGGCGGGCTTCTCTAATATATTTATTATTTCTTTTTTAGCTCTTGGATTAAACTTAGAAATCCTTTTAATTGATGATTTAGAATCTCTGTATGAGAATAAAGGTTTTATATTTTCAGTAGCGATTTTATAGCAATGATAAGTTATTTTGTAGAAGATATCTTCACAATAAATTTCTGTAAATTTAGGAGAACCTATAGGCGGAGGAAGAAGAAACATATACGGATTCTTTAATAACTCAATAGCGTTGAACTCCAGTCTATTTTTTTCATTATAAACAACTAAATTACTGTTAGAACTTGATAAATCTAAAATTTTATTATCATCCTCATTAATAAAATTAAGTATTTTGAAGGTACTATCATCAATATTTGAAGTGCCAAAGACTACCGAAATATCAGGTAACATAGGGTAGATATGTCTTAAACAAAGGCTGATATCAATTGGGGACTTATTATTAATGCAACACCACGCATGGTCAGCATTATCTCCTATTGACGTGATAAATTTCTCTCCAGGTACATTTACTAAAAAATCTCCTGTGCAGATATTTACCTCATAACCAAGCAATTTACCTAAAACAAATAAATGCAACGCATGCTCTCTGCAAAACCAACCAAAGTCTATGCCAGTTGGCATTATACATGGTTTTTCGGTATAAATATTATTTAATTCCGGTTTAATTTTTGTTTTTAAAATGTCTCTGAATTTCATGATTTATATAACAAGCTCTTAACTGGTTTCCTGATAACTACGGCAACTTTTAGAAAATTTCAATTCAGGTTGAAATATGCTCTAAATAGTGCTAACCCTTTACGTTAAGCAAGCAAGAAGTGGAGTTATCAAGAAACATATTATCCTCAATGTAGCACGTGTCCATAGAAGCTGTCAAGGCTTTAATCAAAATTTGGGTAAATCATTTTGCCGCCCTGCCCTCAAACACTGCTGAATGTACTTTGCCGGGCCGGTATAATCGAGTACTTATGATAACTGAGGTTTTCTCCGGAGCCCCTTCCATAGTAATGCCATTTAGGGAAGTTGAAATCCGATGTGATGGATTTTGGTTGCAGCAGGACCACCTTCAGGAATGCCTCCAGGTCCGGTACATTATAAACATTAACCTCGAATCCCCACTCATCAATTTGCTCTAACAACCGCTGCAGATGCGGGGTCTTCCAACTGAGGGAGAAACGGTTTATGCCCAATTGCCTGAATGTATTGAGCAGGTCCCTGGCCCTG
>QIJM01000063.1 GCA_003232445.1 Paraglaciecola arctica | reverse complement strand
GGCCATTCCACCAGTGATGTGACCTCTTCTAATAAATCATCATTAATATCTGCAACTGCGCTTTCTTGTTTGGCTAGGGCTTGAACCTGCTGTAAGATTATTGCCTTACGGCGACCGTGGTCTGCAATAACGTAGTGTTGTTCAAGTTGACTTAAATAGTTGTCTGCACAGTCAAGCTCAAAAGGTGCGTCACAGTGGAATCTATGGCCCTTTATCAAACGTGCTGAACTCACATCTAACACATTGCCTTGTATAAGGTCGGTGCCATACAACATAGTTACTGTATGGATGGGTCGAATAAACTGTGTGGTCTTTGTCCCCCAGCGCATAGGCTTAGGAATAGGCAGTGCTTTTAATGCTTTCTCAACCAATTCCGCTAGGAGTTGACTAATAGCCTGACCTTTGACTTGAGCCTTAAACAGCAGCCATTCGCCTTTATCAGTCTTTAATCGTTCGGCTTGGCTCACTTCAATAGCATTAGAGCGCGCCCATCCTTGTGCTGCTTTAGTTGGCTCGCCATTTTGATTAAA
The DNA here is from genome assembly GCA_003232445.1 of Paraglaciecola arctica. Lineage (GTDB taxonomy): Bacteria > Pseudomonadota > Gammaproteobacteria > Enterobacterales > Alteromonadaceae > Paraglaciecola > Paraglaciecola arctica_A. Next base: position 2,861 of record QIJM01000063.1, on the reverse strand, counting down.
TGCTGCTGCAACAGCAGGACCACGTTTTTCGACGTCTTTATCTGCTTGGAATTCTGATAACCCCTCAACCACAACCGCTAGTCGTCTTGGTGAGGCATACCAATCAACTTGGCTGAATGTTAGGTCGTTATCAGCAAAACCCGCTTGAATGTTATCTCTAAACGCTAGCGCTAATTTAGCCAAAGATTTTGGCGGTAACTCTTCTGTGCCGATTTCAATTAATAAATTGTCAGTTCGCATGGCTACTTCTCCTTTTTACACATTGGAAAGCCAAGTGCTTCCCGCGCTTCGTAATACACTTTCGCGCAGGCCTTAGAAAGGGTTCTTACTCTTAAAATATAACGTTGGCGCTCTGTTACAGAAATAGCATGTCTGGCATCTAATAAATTGAATGCGTGAGAAGCTTTCATCACTTGCTCATAGGCGGGTAACGGCAAATTAGCTGCAATTAGTTTTTCACTGTCTTTTTCGCACTGATCGAAAGTGGCAAATAAAGCGTTTACATCTGCGTATTCAAAATTATAGGCTGATTGTTCTACTTCATTTTGGTGAAATACATCACCATAGGTAACTGTGCCCATTGGCCCATTGGTCCACACTAAGTCGTATATGCTGTCTACACCCTGGATATACATGGCTAGGCGTTCTAGACCATAGGTTATTTCGCCCGTGACAGGTGAGCACTCAATACCGCCTACTTGTTGAAAATAGGTAAATTGTGTGACTTCCATACCATTTAACCAGACTTCCCAGCCAAGCCCCCAAGCCCCTAAAGTGGGTGACTCCCAATTATCTTCAACAAACCGAATATCATGAACGAGTGGATCGAAGCCTAGTTCTTTTAACGAGCCTAAATATAAATCTTGGATATTGTCAGGTGAGGGTTTAAGCATGACCTGAAACTGATAGTATTGCTGTAGACGATTAGGATTTTCACCATAGCGACCATCAGTAGGACGTCGGCAAGGCTGCACATAGGCACTACTGATTGGCTCTGGGCCTATTGATCTTAGGAACGTCATCGGATGAAACGTTCCCGCACCTACTTCCATATCCAGGGGTTGAATAATCACGCAACCTTGACGCGCCCAATAATCTTGAAGCGCTAAAATTAGCCCCTGAAATGTCTTACAATCAAACTTTTGCATATGCTCTTGCATTTCCTCTGCCACACTAGACCTTACCGTATAATTAAACTTCAAAAAACGCCGGCAAGTATACCTTTTGTCGTGGACTCTATGTAGGCTTAAAGGCGATTAAAAGAGCATTTAGACAAAGCGACAAGCAAAAATACTATATTCATAATGCTAGTCTACTAGTTAATCTTTAAAGTCATTAATATCTATAGCTTCAAACTGCGAATAAAGATCGGTTTGTTGTTCAGATGACTTTTTAGATTTTTCAGGTTCGTCTGTTAGTCCAAGCATGTCACATAGTACTTTATGTCTTGCTAGTGTTTGATCCACATAATGTTGGTCTTCTTTGGCAATTTTTTTGCCGAGCTCAATTTTATCCAAAAGGGTAGCAAAACGAGGATCTTGTTCGATAGCTGTAAGTTCCTGAGTTGGAGAAAAGTACTTAACTTTTTTCGATGCTGATTTATACTCTTTTTTATCTGCAATCAAGCTAACAGGTTTTTTACTGCCATGCCTTGGGTCTTTATTGACCTTTTTAGGATCTTGTTTGACTGTTAGGGCTTCGTTGTTACGACTTCCAGCAGGTTTTCCAAGATGTTTTTTGACTCGTTTTTCAGTCGGCTTACGTACGTTTGAAGGTGTTTTGGATATGCCAATTTTACCAACTTTACGAGTTTTTTTTTGCCTAGCCATAGATCACCTGTGTAGGGCTTAATAATGGGCGTGATTCTACCTTAGTTTTACGAGTACAGTTGTGATAACAGTGAATTTTTGACAGAAAAAAAGCGATAGACAAGCTATCGCTCTTTCATAGAATAGAGTGTCAGCAGACACTTCTCCCAATATTCGTTCATCCTAAACAATTTATATCCGTTTTATCTTTCTTATTATTATCTTTAACGAAGATTATTTTATTGTTATAGATCTTCCTGATGCTTTATTTTTCGTCCCTGCTTCCCCACCAAGGCTTTAGAATGCAAAAACAACTGATGTTGCCTTGCTACTTCCATGACAAGCAATATGCTTGTAATTCCATGTTGTTTTTATTTGCACGAGAGAATACAGGATTAACAAATATTTACAACTCGTTTACAGCTTATTTACAATTAAGGTGTAAAAAAGTGAACTTTTCTGAGATATTCAAACGCAACTAACAACCACCTAGTTATCAGTTGCGAAAAGACCTAATTAATGAAGTCCTGCAACGTAGCTGGATATCACTTCAATATCTTTATCGGTCATTCTTTTAGCAATGTCAGCCATCATGCCATTTAAAGAATTGGCTCTTTCACCTGAACGAAAGGCTTTAAGTTGAGTGGCTATATAATCTGAATGCTGCCCGCTTATGTCGGGAAAACCAGATAAGCTAGTTCCATTTCCTCTTGGCCCATGGCAAGCGATACATGAGGTAATACCCCGTTGCAAATCTCCTCCAACATAGAGTTTGTTACCCTGCTCTACGGCATCTTCAGACGTTTCGCTAGGCGTTCCTTCTTGGCTCGAATAATATGCTGCCAAGTCAAGAATGTCTTGTTCTGATAACGCAGCCGACATGCCATTCATTACAGCATTATTTCGGCCTTCTTTACCGCCAGTTTGACTGGCCAATTTAAATTCTGTTAACTGCTTAACTAGGTAATCGGCATGTTGACCGGCGAGTTTAGGGTTTATAGCTATTGCACTATTCCCATCAGCGCCATGGCATGCGGCGCAGGTAACAGATTT
>QIJM01000660.1 GCA_003232445.1 Paraglaciecola arctica | reverse complement strand
TCGATGGTTTCATCATTTAATACATAACCCTGTTCGTCAATCAGGCCATCTTGGCCGTGAGAAGTAAAAGGGTCGAGGGCTACATCTGTAATAACAGCAATGTCCGGTACGGCTTGTTTGATGGCGCGCACTGCTTTTTGCGCCAACCCTTGGGGATTAAAAGCTTCGCTTGCACACAATGACTTGGCTTGCATGGGTGTCACAGGAAACAGTGCAATGGCAGGAATGCCGAGTTCTACAAGCTCATGTGCCTCTTTGACTAACAAGTCAATAGATAAACGATCAACACCGGGCATGGAAGGCACCGCTTCTTTTTGATTGACGCCCTCTAATACAAACATGGGATAGATCAAGTCACTGGCAGTAAGTTGGTTTTCTGCCACTAATCTGCGCGTAAAATCCTGTTTACGTAATCTGCGCATACGAGTATTGGGGAATTGTTCAATCATGATTAATCCTGCTGTTGAATGACGTCTAATTGGCTGCCTTGCACATTATTTCGACCTGCATTTTGTTTATCCGCCAAGGCTAGAATAATGTCTTCCGGTTGGTTCAAGTCCGCTATTGCAGTGCCTATACCCGCGCTAATAGTAATGTTTATTGCTACGTCTTCGGCTTGTATGGTGGTTTTTTCTATTTCAGTCCTAAGCTGTTCAACCAAGGCCAAAGCGCCTTTTAGGTCGGTACTGGGTAAAATTAGGGCAAACTCTTCGCCACCATAACGACACACATCATCACTGGGTCTTTTTAAGGCTTTTTTAAGTGTATGGGCAACTGTTTTAATACATTCGTCGCCGACTAAATGGCCATATTGGTCATTCACATTTTTGAAATGGTCAATATCCATCATCACTATTGATAATTGGGTTTTTTCGCGTCGACTTCTGCGTACTTCGGCTTGATATTTTTTGTCAAAATAACTGCGATTGCGGATACCTGTTAAGGCATCTAAGGTGTTTTTTTCTTGTAGTTCACGGTTAGTATCAGATAACTCACGAAGAGCAATCTCCAATTCCAAGGTGCGCTCTTGTACTTTGTATTCAAGCTCTTCCGTTGTATTTACTTGTAATGTCAACATGTCTTTTTGTGCATGTTGAGCTTGCCGTTCTTTGTTCAATAACTTTGCCTGTGTATTCAGCAATGCTTGGCGTTGTTGATTGTGACTAATAGCTAGAATGAGCGCCAAAAGTACGGTTTCTATACCTGCACCTAACATCAACAAGTAGTACGAAGGTAAGTTAAAGTTGATTATATTGAGCGTATCTAGGCTTACCGCAAAACCACTAATAAACAACACTGCCCACGCTAAGGTATAATATTGGGCGATCGCTATGTCCTTTATCCATAACCAAATTGAAATAGCGAGAATAAATACACCACTGGCACATAACATCAGCAAAAAGGTTTTAATAAAGACTTGTAGTGGTATAAACAAACTGATGACTAAACCGATTAAAAAAGCATAAGCGGTAATGTTGAGCAGCTTACTTAGTCGTGTGCTATAGGCTCTGACATTGAGCAACAAGTCACAAAATATAATCGATAACCACACAGTTAAATTGGCAAAAATACCTACTGCATGTTGCTGTAACCAAGGTGAATTTGGCCAAATATAGCGATAACCCAAACCTTGCAGCGCTGATAAGGTTAAGGCCAAAAATATAACATAACCGGCATACACCAAAAAAATGGGTGTGCGGGTTGTGATAAAAAAGAATAGGTTACTTAACCCCATTGCCAGCATCAGACCAAAAAAACCGCCCATGATTAAGCCACTTTTACTGGTAAATTCTAAGTAATCGTCTTGTTGCCAGATAGTTAAGGGTAAACGCATAGCGCCTTTAGAGTAAGTGCTAACGTATACTTCTACAGGTTGCCCATTGCTTGGAACTGGAAATAGAAAGTTTTCATGTTTAACTGTACGTTGCGACCTACTTGATATTCTGCTAGTACTTTGTTGCCTTGCACAAACCAAAGGTTAACGCTGTCTAATAGCGCATTGTCAATTTCTAATAATCTGGGTTGTGCTGGATGGATGTTGTTGAGAGTAAACCTAAACCAGTGTAGCTCGTTAGACATACCTAATGAGGTTAGATCCTGATTATAGAATTGCCAAATATTATCTGTGCTACTCAGAATATTAGAAATCGAAAACTGTTTTTTTGTGTCAACCAAGTGTTCAACGTCTTGCACCACAGTATGCTTTGGGCGGATGGGGCTAGAAAAGTGAGTGGCTGCAAAAATCACTGTAGCACAAAAAATAATGACGATTAACAACAGCCAATTTTTACTTAGTATCACGTTAAATGGATTATTCGACATGATTAGCATTCATGCTTGAAATATTAAACAATGCCTGTGTATTAGCCTGGCTTGCTACCTGTAATGTTTTTATATCAGTTGCCATTAAACCGGCTACTTCTTTAGCTACGTAAGGCAGATAGGCCGGTTCGTTATTGCCATTGTCCACTTTACGGTTGTTGGCCAGACCCTTAGGGCGTAAATAAGGTGCGTCGGTTTCCAACAAAATACGATTCAATGGCAGTGATTTAACGGCGTCGCGTAGGGCTTGACCGCGTTTAAGATCGCATACCCAACCAGTTATCCCAATATACAAGTCCAAATCTAAGTAACGATTCATCTGTTCAATATTGCCAGTGAAACAATGCACTACGCCACCTTTTAATGCTTTTCGATATTTTGTGAGCAACTCAATTTGAGCAGCAAATGCATCGCGTTCATGCAAAAAAATCGGTAAATCCAATTCACAGGCTAATTTAAGCTGTTGCTCAAAGGCAAAGAGTTGTTCGTCTGGAGTGGAGAAATTCCGGTTAAAGTCCAGTCCACATTCGCCAATAGCCACTACACAATTAGACTTGGCTAAGGTTTTTAGTTCACTTATTGTTTGATGGTTAAATTTGCTGGCATCGTGGGGATGAACACCAGCAGTAGTCGATAAGTGGTTGGGATACTGCTCTGCCAACTGTATAGCTTGCTGGCTTTTGTCTAAACTAGTGCCGGTAATAATAATATGGCTAACATCAGCCGCCAACGCGCGTGCAAATACTGGCTCAAAAAATAATCGTTTGTCGGTAAAGTTGACACCAATATCACACCACGACATTAACTTATTTTACCCGCTTAGCACGCATTCGTTTGTTTGCGTTCTCTTTGCCAATTAAAAATGAACCCATTGCACCGCGCTTGATAATAATCACTTGATCTTTTTTCAACTTGAGGCGAGTGCCATCTGTTTGACGCCATATTTGTCCATTATCAAGGGTAATAATGAGCTCACCATAGTGTGCTTTTTTCACCCTGATTATGGTGGCTTGGATCTGTTTGATTAAATCTTCTGTGCGCTGTTTGTTTTCTTGACCAAAATTTGCTTGTTGTTGGTTAACCTCATGAGCCACATCAACAGTTGCTTGTGGTTTAATAATGTGTGATCTTTGAGGTTGTTTTGGCTCTGGCAATACTGGATTACTCTGGATTTCTTGTGCTGATTGCGCGGTATTATCTTCCCGTTTTAATGGTTCGTCAGTGGTGATTTGCAGAGGGACTTGGTGTTGAACTTGTTGCGGTTTTAGTTGGCTGTTTTTCATTTTATCGGCCAAGCTGTCGTAACAGACTAAGCGTTGCAAACTATCGTCATTTTTAGCACATATCGATAATTCATCTAATACTGTATCGGCCATGGCAAAAGGGCTTACCCATAATATCAATACCACACATCTGCTTAAATAAGTCATAGGTTATCCTGTTGTTCTTGTTCCGCTTTTTTTCGAGTATAAATACCGCCAACCACAATGCCAAACTCGAATAAAATCCACATAGGTATGGCGAGTAGCGTTTGCGATATGATGTCGGGCGGGGTTAGCAGCATGCCTAGTATAAATACGCCTACTATTACATATGGGCGTTTTGCTCTCAACGCATCGGGTGTGGTTACCCCCGTCCAACACATCAGCACTACGGCCACAGGTATCTCAAAAGCCAGCCCAAAGGCAAAGAATATTTTAAGTACAAAATTAAGATAACTGCTGATATCGGTATTGATCACCACACCTTCAGGCGCCACGCTTGTAAAGAACGAAAACGCTAAAGGAAACACCACATAATACGCAAAGGCCATGCCCAAATAAAACAATAGCGTGCTGGAAACCAGCAGAGGAACCACCAAACGTTTTTCATTTTTATATAATCCCGGCGCCACAAACCCCCAGATTTGATACAACACCACAGGGATAGCAATAAAAAATGACAACACCATAGTCAGTTTAAAAGGCGCAAAGAAAGGGGAAGCCACGTCTGTGGCAATCATTTGTGCATTTTCTGGCAAAGTGTCTAGCAAGGGAGTCGCTAACCAGTGGTATAAGTCTTGGGCAAAATAAACCAAGCATAGAAACACGACAAACACACTGACAACTGCTTTTAATACACGGCCTCTGAGCTCAATTAAATGAGCAATTAAGCTATTTGGTTCAGCCATGTGAGTCACTCTTTAGAATAAGGTTTTTGAACGGACTTGGCTGCATCGCGAAGCTCATCAACAGACTTTTGTAATTCAGGGGACAGATTTTCTAGATTTTGTTGCTCGGCTTTTTTTAAATTTTCATGTAATTCATGAATTTTGAACTGCTGCTCAATTTCCTGTCTAAAGCCGCTGGCCATGTCCCTAACGCTACGCACTGATTTCATGGTAGAGCGAATGGCACCGGGTAGCCTTTCAGGCCCCAACACCACTAAACCGACTACAGTAATAATTAACAGTTCGAAAAAACCGATATCAAACATTACTTATGCTCTTTTTGTTCGCTCTTGGTTTGCTGAACAGTATTTTCTGCGTCGTCAGTCGATTTATCTTCGACTTTCTCTTTAGCAGCAAAATCAGCATCCTTTTCTTTATCATCATCGCTCATGGCTTTCTTAAAACCTTTCATCGCAGAGCCTAAGTCTCCACCTAAACTGCGTAGTTTTTTAGTACCAAAAAGCAATACTACGATAACCAAAATAATCACCAACTGGATGGGGCTAATGCCAAACATAAAATATTCCTAGAGACTGTATGACTTTCATTATACGTAGCTTATTAAAAAGTTCACTGGATTTGTTAGGATGAATTGGTATGAACCGCTAATTGCGTTAATCTTAAATCTGCAAACGCCAATTGCTTGCCTATCAATTACTTGTTTATGGTTAGGAGAATTCTTTGTCAGCATCACTTTTATAACCAATCTCATCGCTGAAGAGATCGAACAAGAATACCCATGGTTAGATACCATGCACCAGAGCATTGCCTCTTCGGTCAACACCAGCGCTTTATGGTTTGATGATTTTTTTGCCTTAGAGGAATTTGAAAGCCATGATGAAGCTTACGGTGAGGCGCGCATTCGATTGGGCTGGGAGCCAAGGAGTCGAGACGTAAATGAGTTCGAAACGCGTTTTAAAATAAGAATAAAATTACCTAATTTAAAAAACCGTGCCGATCTGGTTTTCTCTGATTATGACGATGACAGACCAAATAATGATATCCAGGCGTCGGGTAATAATGACTTTGTTGAACAAAATCGTTTTAGTCTGGCACTGCGCTGGCGTCGCAGCCCCGAAAGTGGATTGTCACATCGTATCGGTGTAGGCCGCCGATTGCAGGCTTTTGCCAAAAGTCGTTATCGAAACTCCCACATTTTGACCGATAAAACGACTTTACGCTGGGAAACGGCGGCTTATTTATACAGCAATGACGGTTTGGGAGCCGATTTTTCTTGGCAGTTAGGTTACAACGCCACCGACTATTCTATATTCAGATGGAATAATCATTTTTATTTCAGAGACCAAACCAACGATTGGCTTTGGCAGCAATGCCTTGATAGCAGGGTTTTATATTGAAGGACTAAGCCGCCCTAATTATCGTTTAGAAGAATATTTGGTTAGTCTAAGGTGGCGTAAAAATACCCTGCGTAAGTGGCTGTTTTATGAAGTTGAGCCTTTTATCTTGTGGCGGCGTGATGAGAAGTTTTCTGCTTCTTACGGCATCGCTCTGCGGATAGAAGGTTTTTTTGGCAAGTCATAATATTCACTGCCAACTAAAATGTTTCTGACGTTTGTTAGGATGGATTGGTATAATCCCGTTTATTTCTAAATGCAAAAAACCAGCAGATTATACCGACTAAATTAAAGCAACCACTGGGCCACCAACTATCTTGATACATAG
>QIJM01000622.1 GCA_003232445.1 Paraglaciecola arctica | reverse complement strand
CCCAAAATCGCCATAGGCATGCTGCTGTGTTGCAACAACCCATCAAATTTATCTTGATGGAACTGCTCTTTAGTGCGATCCGAAATCCAGCACAAATACTCTTGTTTTTCTTTATTCAGTAAATCAACATGTAACTCACTGGAGTGTAATTCGTCATTTTTGCCTTTTAAATGCGCCGCAAAACCGCGCAGTCTGCCAGTCTGATGAATTTGTTTAGCTGCCTTGCCTGCACTACTAGAGTCGTTAAATAGTTGATAAAAGGTGTCTTTTTTTAGCTCCCTTTCACTTAAACCTAATCTGTCAGTCATAGCAATATTGGCTCTAACAATGCGGTCTTCGGCATCAATAATGGCTACAGCAACAGGTGCTAAGTCCAATATAGTAATGAAATGCTTTCGCTCTTGTTCAAGCTGTTTTTTGGTTTGTTCAAGCTCAGTAATATCTTGAATAACACCCACCACACCCGCGCGTTTTTTATTCTTACCTGAAAAAAACTTTAATTTTAATTTAAGTGTGTGAAGCACTTCATCCGCCAACTGCAATTCGAACTCTTTATCATGCCCTGCATTCACAGAACTAAAGTTTGAACTATTCTCTGTATGCAGACGGCTTAACTCGGCAGGCAGCATGTCTAATTCTTGTATGTTTTTATGTATGATTTTTGATATTTTTTGTTTAAACATCGACTCAAAAGCTGAATTACAATCAATGAACTTACCTTGTTCATCTAGCAAATAAACTGGATTAGGGCTGGTTGCTAGCAAAGTGTTAACCTGTTGCTGACTAGCTTGATACAGACCTTTTTGTTGTTCCAGTTCTGACAGGTTTTGCACAACAAAATCTAAACGCGTGGTTTCGCCTTGATCATTTTCATTCCTGCTTAGGCCGATAAGCCTTAGAGGGATGGTGTTCTGCTCTTGCGCTTCTTTTGGCTCACTGCCCTGACTGACTGTCTGATTTTTATCTATCAGTAAAAACTCACAGCTGATATCCATTTGATGCTGTTTTTTACTCGCTTCTAAGGCCTGCTCCCACTCAAACACTGCTTTGCTGTTAAGCATTTTTTTTAATTGATTGAGCTCACCGCTTAAGGGGGCTGCTGCTGACAGAAAATCAGCAAACAGCTGATCTGAAGTAAAAGTATTGTCATTAAAGTCGATAGTAAGCTTAGCTAAGCCACTTTGTTGTAATCCTTGATTTAAGCTGTTTAAGTGAGAAGATTGTTGATCAATTTGATGTTGATAATTGCTCACATCAGCAAGAGAAATCACGCTAGCTATATCATGATTAATATCGGACTGTTTACTAAATCCTAATTGCAAATGACGTTTACTCGCCGCCACATAGGTTTGTAGCGGTACATACTGATTAGATGCTAAAGCAGCGTTAATAGACTCTTGCACCTCACCATCAAACACCTCAATCAGAGGTCTATTAATTAATTTGCCTTCTCTACTACCAAGAAAAAACGCCGCCACTCGATTGGCAAAAACAATCTCACCGGCCAGATTGACATGCAACATGCCAACCTTGAAGTCGTTGAGTAGGGATTGTTTATCCGCTAATTCTTTGTTGTGCGTCTGCTGTTTTTTGCGCGATCTGCCAAGTTGAACCTTAAAAATGATGGCTAACAATAATAATAATACAAACACCGCAGCAAACACTATTAATCCCATTTTCATGGTGCTAGGGCTTTGTTCAAGTATTTGATCGAGTACGTTTTGGCTAAACGCAAAACTCGCAGGGCTGACGAATACTGAAATAATGCATACAACCTTTAAAAACATACTGTTCCAAACACGGGGGGTCATTGCACACTTTCCAAATAAACTGATGACTAGGTAGCAGAATATAGCAGTGAAATGCAGTAAAATAGTAGTGATAGTTGCAACAAAGTATGAAGATTAATACCTGGGAATGGTTAATTTTGACTATACACGTATTTATTTTTGAACGACTTAGTTGAATCACTCTAAGTCAAAAATAGCTAACGCAGCATAAATCGCTTTAAAAGCGGCCCTAAAGAGAGAATTTTGAGGTGGATTGGGTACATACCCCACCTTATCCTGCTCCAGCCTGTAAAACTTGTTTATCCAGCTTATCCAAAATCTTCATTAAATCTCTATGTTCACTAGCGTCCAACACACCAATCAGTTGCCTTTCCCATTGTAGCGCTTTAGGTACAATTTTTTGATAAAGCATCTTGCCTTGAGTCGTTAAAGACAGGTAAGCCGCGCGGTTATCTTTTTTATCTGTTTTCCTTATCAAGTAATGCTTATTCTCTAAGACTTTCACTGCCCTAGATACTTTAGATTTATCCATAGTAGTCACTTCGCCAATATCTTTGGCGTACAGTTTTTGATGTTCAGCTAACTGTGCCAATACTCGCCATTGTGGAATGCTGATATCAAATTCCTGTTTATAAACCTTTGATAATGCCGAGCTTATATTCGCTGCCAAATGAACCATTCTGTAAGGAACAAATTGATTAAGTTGAACAACATTGATATCTAATTTTTGCATGTTTTTTTACTCACCTTTTCCGCGTAAAGAATAAAATACAGCACAGCCAAATGAAATAACGGTCGATAATAACATCAATATAGTTTCATATGAGACTATATTAAAAGCAAATAAAAAAGGGATGAACTAATGACTAAGTCAAATGATATTCTTTATTCTCATGGATTTAATAATGAACATGAATCTGAAGCGTTACTCGGCGCATTACCTATTGGCCAGTTTAATCCACAAAAGTGTGCATACGGCTTGTATGCAGAGCAATTTAATACTACTGCGTTTACCGCCCCTAAACATGAAAATCGCCGTACATGGATGTACCGTATTCGGCCATCAATCTGCATGGGCGACTATTCACCTATTGATAAAGGTCTGCTCCGCACTGCGCCCTTAAACGGCCCACCTTGCCCACCGAATGTTATGCGTTGGGATGCACAACCAATCTCAGAAACGCCCACTAATTTTATCGATGGACTCACCACTATTGCCGCCAATGGCGATGCAAAAACCCAAATAGGCATCGGTATACATCTTTATTCAGCAAATAAAAGTATGGAAAACCGTTACTTTTGTAATGCAGATGGCGAGTTGTTATTTGTGCCCGAGCAAGGCGAATTAATAGCCCGCACAGAGTTAGGTTTACTTCACGTAAAACCCGGTGAGATAATGGTTATTCCTCGTGGGATTAAGTTTCAAATAGAACCAATAGATGGATCTATCCGTGGTTACCTGTGTGAAAACTACGGTTCGTCTTTCACCTTGCCAGAAAGAGGGCCAGTGGGTGCTAATGGATTTGCTAATCAACGTGACTTTCACTACCCAACAGCTTGGTTTGAAGACAAAGAACAAGCCAGTAGTTTAGTCACTAAATTCTGCGGCGAGTT
>QIJM01000193.1 GCA_003232445.1 Paraglaciecola arctica | reverse complement strand
TATGTCATTGGATACCATGCGTTCACTTTGATTGATATGGTACTGAATAGTGTTTGAAATAAAAATTGCTGATAAAGATTTATTGTCCCATTTGTATTTAGGTGACTTAGTTTGCCAACATGGCTTAAGCGATTTTACTTTGACTGGTGGCATTTTATGTGGCGCTAAAACCTTAGCCGGTGCGCAAAACTCTGCCCCTGTGTCTATTTCACCTGTTCAGTCAAAACTCAGTAAATTAGTTATTTTTACAGAAGGCCTGCACTTGCAGCAATTGACGCAAGTGACGCAAGCGTTAGCCGACTACCTAGAGTCAGTCTTTTATCGAGTGCTCAAAGTGGAGGGTGTCAGTGGTTTTGCTGTTTGTGCCCATGTTGCGCTGAAAACCCAAGATAACTTAAATCTGCCATTAGAAAATGTGGCTAACCGTTTTAGTGTCGAGTTATGTTTGGTTGGTAAAACGCCCTCTTTAGGCGAACCGGGCTTGTTATTGATGGATATGGACAGCACTGTCATCGCCGTTGAATGTATTGATGAAATTGCTGCTCTTGCTGGTGTTGGTGAGCAAGTGTCGGCCGTTACTGCACAGGCAATGCAAGGGAAATTGGACTTTGCACAGAGCTTACATACCCGGGTAGCTTGTTTAGCGGGTGCTGATGAATCAATTTTACAACAAGTGCGAGATGCTTTGCCTCTTATGTCTGGTGTGGCGAATTTGGTTAGTATACTAAAATCTTACGATTGGAAAGTAGCGATTGTCTCAGGCGGTTTTAGTTATTATGCCGATTATTTACAAGACAGACTCAACCTTGATGCCGCTGTGGCTAATGATTTAGCGATACAGGATGGAAAACTGACGGGCAAGGTACAAGGCAGTATTGTTGATGCCAATGTCAAAGCGCAAACCCTTAGCAGCCTAGCCGACCAATGGTCTATTTCGCCTAGTCAAACTATTGCTATGGGCGATGGTGCTAATGACTTAGTCATGATGAACGCCGCAGCTTTGGGCGTAGCATTACATGCAAAACCTATAGTCCGTCAACAAGCGGATATTGCCATACGCCGTGGTGGTTTAGACACTTTGCTATGGGTGTTAGAAGCGGGGCAGGCTTAACTAAATACGGTATTAATGGCTAGGTACGGTTAAATCCAAAGATTAGGCTTTAAGTAACTGCTCAACTCCGACTTGTTTTATTTTATGGGTTGGAGGAGATTTGTGGTTCAGTAGTATTGCACTTTCAGCAAATTCAAAACGTCTCAATACTTCGTCAGTAACATCAATAATGTCGCCCATTGCAGATACATTCCAAAGTTGTTCTTCCAACGATTTAGCTTTATGTACCGCGTAAACGCTCACGTAGTTGAGCTCTGATTGCATGGTTTCAAAATCAGGCCTACCGGTGCGGGCTAAAAACACTTTTACGGCAATAAATTGACCATTTTGTAAAGCCTGAGCAATAAACTGTCTGCGTTGCTCCGATTTTGTAAACTGTTCAGTAAAGTAGCTGTTGATCGCGTCGCCTATTACCTCTTTACTGGGATCAAAGGCAATAAATAATTCGCGCATTTCGGGGTGGTCATTAGGTTTGACCTTGGCCAAAGTGCGGTTGATAAAGTCATGACGTATTTTGGCATTTCGATAAAGCGGGTATAAGTTGAACTGACCAGGTTTAGCTTGGAAGTGTAATAGCTGGGATAATCTGTTGCTGGCTGATGAGGTTGCCACCGCATCAGGTATAAAATCAACGCTGTCTTTGCGTAAAAAGTATGCCACGTTAATCACGTTATGAGAATATATATTGCGCAGCGCTTCACCTATACCTGGTACTTCTTCTTCGTCACGGTAAGCTCTTAGTTTTGAGCGGTTTGACTTAATTAATGCTGCAAAGAAACGCCTGGCAGTATTGCTTTCTTCTGTGACAAAGTTTTGTAAATGCAGTACGTGTCGGTCTTTAGACACATTTCTAACCACATAAGGTAAATCTGACAACTCAAACTTTGAAGTGACCGATTGAAGTTGTGGAAAGCTCAATGCGATTTTGGCTTTGTCGGTTTGATGAAAGGACTTATCTAATTCTATTCTCAACCCTTGGGTTGATATATCTTCAGTGTGCCCTTTAAGTACCACATCATCAATGCTGACTTGCACTGCGGTACGCAGTAAAAAACGCGTTTCTCTACGCTGATTAAAATACTTGAAACGATAAACAGTGACGAGAGCTGGCGGTTTATTTCGAGGGTGTCCAAATACTTTAAGTTGTGCCAGCTGTTCACGCTTTATTTTGTATTTTTGATAGTGATTAGTACTGATGTCGTCAGTTATATTGGTTAGCAAGGCGACATGGTTAATACTCTTCAACCGCGACATCAAACGCGGAGAGGGCTTTTGGTTTTGCCTTTTGACCGTGTCGTTAATTGAGCTGGCAATAGACAGCGGGCGATAACTTTGCTCTGGGTCTACTTGAGTAAACTGTAACTTGTAAATTCGCCAACTGGCTTTGCGCGATCCATAACCTAAGAATAAATTTTTCAAGTCAGGTTTGGCATCTAACTCAGCGTGTGTGGCCGAGTAAAAATAGATTTTTCCATTTTTTATATGATTAAACACAAAAATGAACATTTCTTGCTGGCCATTCGCAAGGGAGAGTCCATGTTTTATACGCTCTTCAGTTAACAAATAACCTATTTTCAAGTCTTGAAATTCATTAGCCCAATACTGAATTTCTTCCCTGTTACAGTCATTGGCTAAGGCATATTTTGGAATGTGCTGTTCTTCTACTTGTTCGATGAAAACTGGGATTGAAGCAAAATTAGGAATGTAATATTGCTCATAGGTTTTGTTTTGAATGGCGGTAATTGTATTGTCTAAATTGACGTTGTAGCGACGTTTATTGCCGTGAATAAAACGTTCAAAAAATTTATCAAATGAAGGGAAAGGGATATCAATTTGACGTTTGAGGTTTAGCCTTTGATCATCTTCTGTGTGCGTAACGCTGCTAATAATATAAGCTACGCCTTGGCGCTTATCGAGCAGATATTCTTTCTCTAAACCACGAAATTGCACAGTGAGGCGTTCTTCAGGTTTGAACAGGTGTTCTTTGCTGGCTTTAACTTTTAGCCCGTTTACTGATACATCGATGGTAGTGGCTTGAATGCTTTTATTCACTTCGGAAAACATTTCTATGTTCACCGAAAAATTCATTCTTTCTTCACCTCTCTGGGCAAAGGTACCAAATTTTATAAGCGGTGCTTGAAAGTTTTCAGTTTTCGGTTTGACCGCTACTGTTTCGCTTCGTTTCGTTTTCGCCGCTTGTTGTTCTTTTTTATGCATGACCCGAAAGTTGTTTTCGGTATTTGTCACCGCCTCATAAACACCAATAGTGTATTCGCCAAAAATACGGACTTGGCGTTCAAAGGTTTCAATCG
>QIJM01000683.1 GCA_003232445.1 Paraglaciecola arctica | reverse complement strand
AAGCGGCGCGTTTACGCGTCCGGTGGAGCCAGCTTGCTGGCGGAACGAACTTTAATGTTTTGTTATGCGGCGGTGTATCTATTGCCACCGGCATCCCTCTTTGTGCGTTGAACTTGTTCTCAGTTTAGTATGTTGTTTACGCGTTTGCCAGCTTTTCAGATTAACGGCTTTTTCCGAAAGCCACTGATACTGGACTAAAAGCTGCCCCGATGTTTTTGGTTACGACTTGGGGTAGCCACCAAGCGATAAACTTGCTGCTGGGCTTTTTGCCTTAAAAATCTTGGGGCTGGGACCGCATAGCGCCTGCGGCCCAAACATCGAACGTGGCATTAGACGTTGACCCCATTGCTTTGATAACAGCCTCCATATTTGCACCGGAGAAATGTTTCTCAAGAACATCAAAAACCTTTTCGTTGCCCTGAGAGCCATGAGGAACAACCACCGGATCATCCACGCCAGCTAAGTAGAAGAGCCACCAAACATCCTCACTCCAAGGGCCTTCGTCGGTTGTGAGGAGTTGTATCCGCCTTACCGCATTCCAAGGAATTTGTCTCTTCTCCTCTCCCGGGTATTCGACGCTTCCCGATTTGCCATCAACTTTGAGTACGGGTGTCTGCTCTTCGATGAGTTTACGAAAAACAAATCTTTGTATGAACCAAACGTATAGAACAACATGTATTAAGATAAACACAATGACTGCAGCGAGCCAATCCCATGGGGTTCCCAGGCTTTGCTTCAAAGAGGTATGGATAGTAACAGCGCCGTATGCTGAAATCCCCAAGGACATCAGGAAGGCTAACTTAAGCAGCAGGTGTTTAATGAAACGCATAACGCTTACAGCAAGCATGTGTTTTTTGCGTCGCTTTGACTGTTATTATTATGTGATTTTTTATCACGCTCACTGACCAGAAATATTGATAATACTGAGGACGAAATCTGTGTGGAAAATATCTATGTGCTCTGAATGTATTTTACCAGTTACATTTACGTCTTGACCTGCCAATTTATCAAGTGACTTTGGCTCACCTTGAACAAGAAGTATTTTTTTCGGGTTTCCCTTGCCGACAGCAAATATTTTCTGAATAGAATTTGAATCGTTGACATGAAGAATGTGGCCTTTATACATACCCGAGGACGTACTGACGTAAGAACCCAACAACCTTCCAGTTAATTCAATATCTTGTGGCGCACTCGTCGTGGTTGCGCAAGAAGACAGTAAAAGGATTATTGGTAATAACAGGTATTTCATTGAGACTCCTTGTTTGGAGCTGGGGACCGCATAACGTCTGAATTAACCGGCGCGTCGATGGACGTTCCCGCGGGAACGCGTCGCTAAACTTTCCCGCGTCCGGTTGAATGATTTGTTATATGCGTCGCTGTACAACAATCTATTCCTTAATATGTTGTATCAGCAATTGCGTACATCTTCCATTTTCCATCTATCCTGGTAAAGGCGTAGAAACCATGGACATATTCAATTACTGACCCATCACCTCGACATCGAGTTGCAGAAGCAACAGCATGTGCACTGGTATCATTGATCGCAGGAATCTCAAACTTCCAATCAGTCGAATGATCCCAGCCTTTCTCTGCCTTTAGCTTTTGAGGGTCAATAGGATAGCTGCTAAACATCTCTATTTTGCCTTCTTTAATGTAAGCTATTGGATACTGCACAATCCTATCAATTAATGACAAATCATCGTTTTTAAACCCCTCCACATAATAATTCATGTATGCAGATAGTAGTTCCTTCTTCAATTCTTCTTTTTTCATTTATTTATGAGTTCCTTCATTAAACCCATTGATATCACTAATTTACTTTTAGCATATAACTTTGGAGTAAAGCCGCGCTGCGTAGCAGTGTCGGGTGAGGGCCTTTAGGCCCGAACGAACTTATACGACTTGTTATATGCTTGGCCGCTGTTTGCAGTTTAATTGAGCTAATATTCACTACCCCTTGCTCCCCAAATAGTACCGCCAAAATTGCAAATTGCACGAGTCTTGGTGGTATAAAAGTAACTGTAAAGTCTGGCTTAAGGCAGCTTAGCCTGCTTTACAGTTACTTTTATACCATAAATTCGATGCCACGAAAATCGGATTTCTCTTTTCTTTTCTGTAAGATTTATTATGAAATCTTTATAAGTCTTTTACTTTGGTGACCGGACAGGCATATAACGTCTTGCTAAGGCGCACTGTGCCAGCGGCTTTTTTTATGTGAATATGAACGAAGCGAAACATAAAAAATGCCGCTGGCACAGTGTCGGCTTGAGCTAATTGTTAGCTGCTGATGTTACCCTCACGATCAAGTATCCAGCATCTTTGATTATTCGTAAACCCAATATGTTCGTAGTATGAATTTGCCTCTGGGGCAGCAACCAGAATTAATTTGCATTGAGGTTTCAATTGCTCTTGAGTTATAACCTGCAATTTTTTTCCTATGCCTTTTTTCTGATGATTTTTATGAACAGCAAGATCGGAAAGATAACAAGCGTAGTGAAAATCTGTTATTGAACGTGCAATACCTATCAATTTCTCACCGAGCCATGCGGTTACCATTAGGTTGCTATTTCTTACCATTCCTTCCATACACTCCCGGTTATCAATTGGTCTTCTCTCGCCAAGGGTAGATTCACAGAGCAGTTCAATGAATTGATCTGTTGACACAGAAGAATTAATTTTGTATTCGATATTCATGGTTCCCTTTGGCAGCTAACGCTGAGTTAACCGGCAGTTTTGGAGGCGCAAAGCGCTGGAGAAAATGTCCAGTGGAGGCCGCGCCTTTTGCGGCTGTAACGGTGGTTTAACGTATTGTTAAATGTTTTATACAATATATCTTTCAATAATATGACCGTGATCGTCAACTTCAGAATGAAAAACACCATTGCATGCTTTTATTGTACTTGAGGATTTTGAATTGCTTTTATGGCAATGTATATGGACTGTTTTAACTCCTAACCCTTTGAGAAAATCGATAGACATACTCATCAATTTTTTCCCCAAACCCTCACCTCTTACTGATGGCTTAATACTTAAGCCTATATGCCCACCACTATACTCAATATCTTTATTCAGACGATGCCGAATATTGGTTATACCAACAATTTCATAATCTTTAATCAGCCAAAAAGTTGAGCTTTGAACATACCCTTCTGGTAAATTTTTAGCCTTTGCAAAGCTATCAACTTTTGATAGGTATGTTTTAAAGTTAGAGTAGTCAAAATCTAGTGGAAATGGATACCTCTCTTCAGAGCCAAGCTCTTGGATATATTTATCATAGCTTTCTACATATTCAATTGAAGGAGTAATTAATTGCAATTTCTATCCTATGACATTTAATCGGGATAGGGGGATGCCTCACGACACCCCTCCTCCCACACCACCAGGCATACGGATCACGTACCATGGCGGTTCATTATCATGTCGA
>QIJM01000127.1 GCA_003232445.1 Paraglaciecola arctica | reverse complement strand
GTAGAAGATGAAGATGAGGACGACGTAGAAGATGAAGATGAGGACGACGTAGAAGATGAAGATGAGGACGACGTAGAAGATGACGTTGACGACGACTCTGAAAATTCGCAACAAGAGCCTTCAACCGATCTGTTTGTGGGATATCAAGTCAGCTCTGAGCTAAACAACATTATCTCGCTATCGGTAGATTTTGATAACACTAAAATTTACACCAATGACTGGTTAATTCTGCACGATCTTGATGATGATACTTTCATTTCTTCCAACGAATATAGTGTTATCAGTACCGACTTTTTACCTAGTCTGAATAAGAATTTAGTAAGAGTATCAGCGCCTGCTTCTTTTCAGTTTGATGAAGAGGGCAAACAACTGGTGCAAAGTTTAAATACGGCGCAAAGGGTTATCGATTTTAATCATATATACGAAATTTCTAGCTCGAATCCATTATCCAACCCAGTGTATTCCGTGCCAAGCAGTTTGATGACCTTTGCCCCTCTTAGCAGTAGGCAGCGAGTGGGTATTATTGATACCCAAGTTAATCCAAATCATCCCGCTTTGAATGCCAACACTGTGTATCGCCAGGAATTTTCTGAAAAATTACCCAGCTCCACAAGTTCTCATGGCAACGCAATTGTCAGCATATTGGTTGGGCAAAGTGACGATTACCAAGGGTTATTGAATAAGGTAGACGTGTATGCCGCATCGGTATTTTTTAACGACAAAGAAAATGGCGACGTCACTACCACCGCTAGTATTATCAAAGCGATGGACTGGTTAGTTAAACAAGATATCAAAGTGATCAATATGAGTTTGGCTGGGCCACCCAACGGCTTGTTGTCGAAAGCTATAAGCGAGTATTGTTCAAAAGGGGTGATCGTTGTAGCGGCAGTCGGTAATAAAGGACCTAATTCTCAGCCCTTATTCCCCGCCGCGTACGATTGTGTGGTGGGCGTAACGGCCATAGCAAAAAATAATCGTATATACCGAAGAGCCGTGCGAGGGTCACAAGTCGATGTGGCAGCATATGGGGTCAATATTCTTGCTGCTGATGGTCAAAATTCCTATACCGGTGTGACAGGTACATCCTTCGCTACGCCTTTTGTGACAGCCTATATATTGTCTAACTATTCTGAAAATTTGACCAATGCCAAAGACAAGCAGGACTGGCTAAACAGGATTTTTTCTGGTGTGGAGGATCTTGGTGAGCCCGGAAAGGATGCCATTTACGGGCTTGGCGTGCTTAAGGGCAATCAAAACTGATATTCGATACCAGTAGAAACAATGGTTTCCTGGTAATCTAACCCAGTCAAATTAGATCCATTGTTGATGTGGGTTATGTCTATTAACCAAGTGATTTCATCAGACAACTCCACCTCATTATTAACACCAAAGGTACGGCGTTTGTCTGCCCTGAAGTCGTTGATTGTCGGGTTGATGGCTTCTTCAAAATCACGCTGTCGGTATTTTACATCTAGGGTTAAGCGAGACTTGTAACCCAACACCTCAAAACGTTTTTTATAGGCAAACCTTAGTTGGTAACTATCAAAACTGAAGATGTCGTCTTGGGCTTCTTCTTGTCTGTATTTAACTGAACTAATGAAGTAGTTATTTAGCCCGTTGCGAAAGAAGTAATAGTCGATGCCGAAATTGTCACCATCAGAGTTACGAGTAGGGTTATTGTCTAGCTCTTTTTCGATACTAGTGTAAGCAAGGCGAAAGAAATTTTGCTTGCTCAAAAAAAAGGACAGTGAAGGTGAAATTTGGGTCAGGGTTAGAAAATCATTGCCGCCCAAATCTGCGCTAGCATGGCGGTAGTCAACTCCCAGCGTATACCCTTTGTTTTTGTACTTGTAACCGGATGAAAACAACCTGGTTTGCAAATCGAACGCTTCGTCATCTTTATAGCTTTTGTCACTAATAGACAAAGACGCGGATGCACTGTGACGTTCATCAAACCGAAACGTCGCACTGCCTTTGCCTCTGAGCCGCAAAAAACTATCACTGCTAGATGATGTAACATCAATTTCTTCGACCACTACATTACTGTCATAGCCATATTCAATACCAACAGTGCCGTCAAATTCGAGTTTATCTACTGTTTGGCTTATTGCCTCAGCGTGATTGATTAATAAACCACCGATTAAAACCGCAGTGGTCAGGTTGCCTTTTGTATTACTTCCTTGCACAGGACATTCCTAGTGACATTCAACTGACATATATAAAAACATGTGAGGCAAAAAAAGTCACTCATTGTCGGGTGTTTCTAGTACTAAAAATTATGCGGCGAGACCTTGCTTAACTTTTTTTGAAAAGAATGGGAATAAAAAATTACTGCCAACCGTTATTCAGATAAATCGATGTCATTTTTTAATCCAAAACCGAGGATAACGCCATGGCTTTACTGAACAAGTCAATTTTACTTAGTGCTATCTCTATCTCACTTTTAGCGGGATGCAGTAGTTTAATGCCCAACCAACATGCAAGCAGTTATAAAATGGAAGTTAGACCTGTTATGACTGAGTATTCCCTTGCACTTTCATGTGTGGGTAATTTAATTGATAACAGCAACGCCCTACCGCTTACTGTTTATGTTCGCGATATTGATGACGAAACAGTACCTTATCGGTTTAGTGAAAGGCGTTTGAGCAAAGGCGGTGCATGGTGGTTTCATACCGCGATAGACAAAATGCAGTCAGATAGCGTGAGTTCTACCATTAAGTCCCCTTCGAAAAAGCAAATTGCCAGCAGTAATTATTTAGTACTTAACGGCGCATGGACCCAAGATGATGTTGAAGTAGGTGTTCGCGGTGTGGAAATAGGCTTTGACAATTTGGGACGTGGAATACTGGATAAACTAGGCTGGTCTAATCGTCAACAGACTTCAGTCATCGCCGGTGATTTTGTTAGTTCTATGAATAACCGCGTAGTGCACGCAAGCGCAATAAGCCTGGCTTTGAATAACAGTGATAATAGTTATGAACTGCGAATTGATGATGGCTCAAGACGATTCAACTTAGGCCTTGTCAATGAAGTAAAAGAAGGTCCACAATTTGCTCAGCGTCGTATTGCAGAGGCCGCTGCACTAGTACATGTGGCCCGCGCTTTTAATGTGGACTATCGCAGCTGTATGGAAAAAGATCAGACCAACCCTCAGCATTATCAAAAGGCAATGAGTGAATTTATGGCTTTCTCCGCCTATGAACAAAAACAACGGATGCAAAGTGTCTTGTTTGCCGCAGGATATTATTCAGGTGCTATCGATGGAAAATGGGGACTTCAAAGTGAAAAGGCCTTAAGACTTTTTTTGATTGAGCAAGGTGTTGCGCCCAGCGGTCAACCTTCGGCGCAAACATATGGAATGCTGATCAAGTATCAGCCTGTTGCTGAGAGTACAAAAGTAGAATAGCTATTATACCAATCCATCCTTTAAATCTCGCTGAGTGGCTAAT
>QIJM01000426.1 GCA_003232445.1 Paraglaciecola arctica | reverse complement strand
AGAAATTGCCAATGATTGTCTGGATTTGCAAAAAAAAGCTTTGTCGATGTTAGATCATTTACGCAGTGGGAAAGATGTGTGACTAATGTGAGGTTGACACCTTCCGCTATGCCAAATACACGATGAGACATCAGGCTGCATAAAAATTGGTTGTTGATTAAAAGGATATTCGCAGTAAATCATCTCGAAAATCGCAAACTGAGAATAAAAATCAACTTGCCTATCAAGTTGATCTGAAAAATGTGACAGCCCGGTAGGTTTTTGTTTATGATCCCAACGATACTTTGAAATGCTAATCCTAGGCCATTTTGCCTCAAATAATACTACCTTAGAATATCCATTTGATTGAATAATTATGGTTGCATCACAACCAACAGTTTCTTCAATCTTTTTTTTTCAATACATAGGAATTTGCTGTAATGCCCGTTTTACTATAACAATTAATATTTCGCCTTAAGGCTCCAGTAAAGTTTGAAGTGTAGTCATCCTCGTCTTTAATAATACCAATGCTTAAATCACTTCTAATTTCTCTGTCAGAAATCATTGCTAAGTGACATATATCTTTTATTTGTGCTGCATTTAGATTAAACATTAATCTCTCTTTTAATCATAATATTCAAGTTAAGTGATTGCATCGAAAGGAAGTCACACACGAAAGAGCTATTAGGCTCATAGTGCGCCGCCAATAGCACTGAGAAGGCCGATTAAACTTGCTTTATCACTTATTTCTTCGCCGACTTTATTTAATTTTTGTCTAAAAGTAAGCGCATTATTAATTATGGCTGCTTGTTTTTCTTGGTCTTGGATTTGCGCCTGAATGATAGCTGTAAACTCGGCCTCTCTGTTTTCAAAATTCGATGCAACAAGTTCAAATAATGCTATGGGTTTGATTTTGAAAAGTTCTTTATTTAAGCCATACTCTATATTTCGGCCTTCTAGCTTTAATGCATGCTCTAACTCTCTTTGCTCTACAGGATTTTCAATTGTAATTGTTACTACGCCTGATTCAAATTCAGGTTTAGCCATTTCATCTGTTATTCTTGTCACAATATTAGCAATGACAGCCTTATGGTTAGCTTGTTTGTACTTTAATGCCGCGTTTAGCCTTAATGACTTAACCTTAGATTCAGGTATTAGTAGCTTGTTTGCAACATGATAATTTGTCTTGTCCCTAATGTCTTCGGAGTCTGATATAAGGTGGTATATAAGGATATCCATTTCTGATTTTGTCATGGTTCCAACACCACCTGACAAATATTTTTTAACAAACATCTCGCCAAAATTTATTTTTTGTTCTTCAGTAAGAGATACCATATTGCTTATTCCTTTTTTAACCTAACGAAGGTGTAGAAAAACCTCCGAATATTAAAAAACCCTATTTATAGTAAAAATATATCCTTAATAATCAATGTGATATATCTCACGATTTTCAATAAAATAGGGCATTTGGGGTTTTTCTACAGCCTCAACGACCTGCATAACTGGTGCGTAGCGATAGCGTAGCATCCATGTTTATGCGCTTGTTATACCTATTATAATACTTCACCTAGCCACGGCAAAGCACTCCAACCTAACCAAGAAAATAAAATTATATTAAAACTCAAACAATTATTCAGTGTTGGATTAGCTCTATTAGATTTAAATACAATTGCTAATGCAACCAAAAAAACAATATTGTAGGAATATATTACAATTACATAAAGAAGGCCTTGGTATTTGATCCCGTATTCATAGCCGAGAACATTAAAAATAATCGAAAGAACAATTAATATCAAACTAATGACTATGGTTGGTTTTGATATTACTAGAGATTTTTTAATAAAGAAAAACGACCATATAAGATAAAGAGTTACTGTTGGGATTACCGCTAAAATATAAATGGAGGCTCGACTTAACCCTAGCCAATTAAAAAAGTATAGAGGTAAAACTACAGAAAATGAATACGGTGAGTATATTTTAGGTATATTAGCAAATATAGTTAGGACACAGGCAGTTAAAACAATTAGGCTACCAAATAATATTTTTGATTTAGTGCTCATGATTTCCTTTAAGGGTATAACTTTTGAGTAAAGCCGCGCTGCGTAGCAGGGTCGGGTGAGGGCCTTTAGGCCCGAACGAACTTATACGACTTGTTATATGATTGGTCGCTGTATACTGTTTAACTGAGCTTCTGTTCACGCTATTTTTACCCCTTGTAGTACCCAAGAAAATACCAGATTGAAGGACTCATGGTGGTATAAAAGTAACTGTAAGGTCTGGCTTAAGCCAGCTTAGCCTGCCTTACAGTTACTTTTATACCATAAATTGAATGCCACCATAATCGGTTTTTTGTTCTTTTGCTTGTGAGAAATTGCACCTCTTTCCTGTCATCTTTATTACCATGGTGACCGGACAGTCATATAACGCCGCGCATCAGCGGCTGAGGCGAGCGCTAGCTTGCCGAAGTCCGCCTGCATGCGTTTGTTAGGCATTTTTTGCGCAGTGTTTTGCGGCCCAGAGTTGAGCACGATACTTTAGGGGTACCTCGTGGCGTGGTAACCAAGCCATGAAGTTCTCAAGCACAGCGCGATTATTGATTTCTGAGGCCACCTTATTGATTTTACGCTGACTAGTTTTGTGGACCGAATGCCCAATCACATTGATCAAATCAAGCAGCAGAAGGTGAAATGCCACTAGCCTGTCCCAACGCAATCGGTCCTCAAACTTAGAAAGGCCATCAAAGAATCCTAAAGCAGCTTGCGGCTCAGCATCGGTCAAGGCTATGTCACAAAATCGCTCAAAACTTAATGATTCGCCACCGTCACCACGGTGGTCGTCACACAATTGCCTTAAATGATCAGAGTAGAAATGATCATGTGCCGCGGAGTGATCGTATTCCAGCCCTTCGAAGAGAGCCACATCTGTAAGGCACCAACGTAACGACGAGACAAGGTTAGAAATCTGGAGATCGACTGTTGTTCCAATTCGCGAATCGATAACTATCGCTGCGTTTTCAAACTCTCTCAGCAGCGAGCAAAAATTCAGAAATCGATATACGAAACTTAGAAAATAGTAATTTTCCTTAGTAGGCGCACCGCTAACACTGAGCCATCCTTCGCTCTGGTTCTGATATAGATTCCACATTCTGTAGTTCAGGCTATTCCCATGGCTCAGCAATCTACCCTGATACTCCGCAACGAGATCTCTCAGCTTCTTTCTTTGCTCGTAGCGATACTCCGCCTCCAATTTGTGGCGGGTTTCAGTCAACCTGAAGATGAAGTTGACCGCAGCCGAAACAACCGCAGCTACAATCGTTGTGCCGAGTAGGTTTGCTGGCTGAGAGAAGAATGCTTGTAGCTCGTTCATAGTTTCAGAAATGCCTAATCGGGATAGGGGGATGCCTCACGACACCCCTCCTCCCACACCACCAGGCATACGGATCACGTACCATGGCGGTTCATTATCATGTCG
>QIJM01000635.1 GCA_003232445.1 Paraglaciecola arctica | reverse complement strand
GTGGTGTTTAAACAGGTATTTATAAGCCTGTTTGCGTACTTCTTTGTTAATGCCAAGTGATTGATAACAGTGATGAGGCGACAGTAGTACTACATCTTTATTCAGTGCATTGCTGTGGTAACTTGACCAAGGGTATTCGACCCCATTGATTATTTGTTGACGAAAACTTTTGTAGTTAACCGAATAATTCTACATACCTTTTTACACAATTCGACCTTTCTAAACTTGGTCCGGTTTCCAAGTTTAGGTCTTGTAATCTATCCATAATTTGTCCATATTCTAAATAAAGTATTGATACGCTTCGCTGAAAATCATAATTGGCAATATTTGGTACATCTATATCACTGATGGGTATTAAATTTTCTTTACTACGCAGCTCATCAATCTGCCGCGCTATATCCTGTACATTAACCTTGATCTGCTCATAATCTTGGGCAGAGAGCACGTGATTTGGGTCTAGCTTTTCCCCGAAAATTTTATCATGACGCATCGTTGACACATATTGAATTAAGGGCATGCTGTCATATCTACTAATGCCATAAGACACATAGGACAAGATGTTGATTAGTCTCTGTTTAATATCAGGCGTGACCTTTTCTGTTTTTGCAAACGCTAACCTTACTTCGACTACCTCATTTGTAACCAGTTGGAACAGACTCATCGTAGTATCGCCAAGTATCAATAGTCTATTGGCGAATTTGTTTCGTATTTCCCAACTAATATCTTTCCTCTGAATGGCAGTAATCATGGCATAACGATCGTCCTGATAAGAAATTTCCAGCAAGTCGTCCTTATTCATTTCCCTATAAGGCTCCAACATCTCAGCGTTTTTATTATTAGTATAGTCTCCTTTAAAATCCTGTCTATTCAACCATATATTTGATCTTTTTTCTGCCCAATCCTTTGACTCTTGCTTGGCAAATAAAAGATCTTGTTTACTCAAATCAACGCCCCTAATACACCAATCTCCTTCATAAGGTATCTTGGCAGATTCAACTTCCTCTAGGGTAGGGTGGCGTGAGTGCTCGAGTTTATCGTCACTAACGCTTAACGTTTCGTTTTTTTTAGCTACTTTTTTACCAGTCACATCGTGCTGGTAATCTAGCTCACCGCTGTTTTCCGTTTCTATGATCGCGGATTTATCATTATTTTGAACAAATAAATAAATAGCTGTTACAGAAATAATTGTAAAAATTACTAGAAGGTTTTTTTTCATATATTTAAACTCAAATAAACATCCTCGCCGCAAGCGGACGAGGTATTAACTATTTTATCTCGCTTCACATTGCTCAACAATGCTTTGTCGCCCCAAGGGGCAAGGAATTAAAGGCAGATCAGAAGGTTCCTATCCCTATTAACGCGGCAAGACGCTATACCAGCTTCTCGTCCGCTGGTAGCAAGGTCTTTGCATTGATTCCATTGATTATGTTTGGCTTAACAATAATTTCTCTAAGGGTTTGTGCTAATTTCATTAGGGATATCTTTTATATGTCATTTAAGTCAGATTTACGTTGATCAATCTGCAAGTAGCAAAGTGCTACTATTATCAAGCTCAGAATGAATAATAGGAAATAGCATTTGATAAGGTACTTGCCATTTTTGATTATCAACCAATAACACGGCGCGTTTGGGGTTTAATTTTACCACTTGTCCGATATAATCTTGATTGTTTTGACTATGAACGAAACCAACCGTTAAACCGATATGTAGCTCAGCTTTTGACATACCGCGTTTGTTGTTAACAACAAGTTCGGTAGCAATATGGTCAAGGTTAAGATAATAAAAGGGGAGCGTCCAACGTTTACCCGTTTCAATTTCCCGTACAGTCGCTCTGGTGCGTTTTATCTCAAGGAGTTCGCAGGGGATGGATCTGTTTTCTTCTTCATTAAAATAATCAAGATACATGCCGACAGACATCTTTTTACGCATGGCATTAATGCGTTCAGGATCTTCTAAAAGTTTTTCAATAGCCGCTTTTAATCGAAACAGTTCAAAGTCGCTTGCTGTTTGCAATTCTTGAAAAACAGATTGAATATTCATTTTTAACCTCAAATCAATTTATAATTCTACTTGTAGGTTGAGTTTTAACCCGTCAAGGTGATAACCGCAAGATAATGGCTACCTCAATTTTATTCAACCATTGCCTCATCTATCAGTAAACGCACTATTGATCACATCACATCACTTGTGTAGTGCACTTAATCAAAGTCTATCCCCTTGTATAAATTCTTTATCAACAGAGATCACCTCAAGTTATTCTTTGTCTTCTTGTGTTAATTCGAAGCAATCTTTGGGCTGTTCTAAGGCACTTCTTCTAAGCTATACATATTCCCCGCTATATCACTGGCGCTGCGATTGGCAATCTGGCCTAGGGGAATTTTTGCGGGGCCTGTTGGTTCCATTAATAAATAGTCCAAGTCGTCCACACTTAAGGTTTGCTCGTTGGTTCTAAAGGGTAGAACGATGCCTAATAATGCATGGTTAGGTAGGAAGATCATGGTCATTTTTACTTCTGGTAATAACGAGCGCACTAAGCTTGCCATCAATACTGTTTTGCTATCACAGTCTCCTTGGTTATTGGCTATCACAGATAGTGGTGGTAAATAGCCTGCGCCATTTGAGGTTAAGCGATTTTTTAATTCATTGTAGGGAATGCTTTGTACCCAGCTGAGCACTAAATTCACATAAGCGCGTGTCTTACTATTAGTAGGGAGTTTGTCATACACGGCTTGGGCTATGGGTAGCAGAGCCGCTGTGTTTTCCGAGATATAACGCAAATGATCGGGCTTGATTGCTTCTTGACCTAGATGAGAACGAAAGTGACTGTAGTAATTATCTTGAAGATATTGGTCGATGGCTTTTTCCTGACTTTGGGTCATTGAACGTTGCCACTTATCTAAGAGATTGTCCGATCTGCTGGTGACTTGAATATGAATATCTTGCCCTCGATGTTGGATCTGCACTCGGGCTTCTTTTGGATCGATTTTACGTGCGGCTTTATGTAATTCAATATAGACATATTGCTGGGCTAAGTCAGGAATGAATTTTTTGTGATGTTGTCTATTTAGTTGGCGTAACGGCAATGCGAACGCTATGTCTCTTGTTTGCTCTTGATGATCAGACCAAGTGTAATTGAAATGCATCTCCTTATTTTGTTTAGCCTTATTAAAGACTAACTGCTGTGCAAAGCTAGGCAGATGGACACTCATAAAAGCTAATGTAAGCCATTTGATTGTTGAGTTAGGTATCCCGATCATAAATATGATTTTGACTCATACGGATATAATACCAATCCATCCTAACAATTAGTCACTCAGAGTGCACCAGCGATTTTCAATCGAGGCGTAGTCCTGAAGGAATGGACGCTCCCTTTCAAAGGGCTAGAACGAAGAGTGAAAGTCGCTGGTGCTCTCCCTTCGGGCGAGGTTTAAAGGCACCTACTCTGCGTTGCCTG
>QIJM01000251.1 GCA_003232445.1 Paraglaciecola arctica | reverse complement strand
AAATATCTGCGCTTGCAGCGATGGTATCAATAAGTTCTGACTTATTCACAATATGAACCCCTTCAATTGTTATTATATTTACGGCCTGCACCATGCATAGCCGGACGTTTATATCAAGCATGAAACTGAACTTCAAGCTATATTTTTACAAATCATTAACTTTCAATGAATCGTCCCAATCCCTTTTGTGACAAGGCCTTAAGGGATTCTGGGTTAAAGGCTACCATAACTGTTTACATAGTGAAGCCCTTAATTGGAAAAAAAATCAAAAAAAGTCTCTTTTTTGCTTATTTTTTAACCTTTTTTACTACAACCGGCTTAAATTTCTCCGGATGCTCTGCTAAAGCTAAAGCTAAGACCTCATCAATCCACTGCACTGGGTGGATACTTAAATCTCTTTTAACGTTATCTGGGATCTCTTCTAAGTCACGTTCATTCTCTTTAGGAATAATCACCGTTTTAATTCCACCACGATGGGCAGCTAGTAATTTTTCTTTTAAACCACCAATAGGTAACACTTCTCCCCTAAGGGTAATTTCCCCTGTCATAGCCACATCACACTTAACAGGGTTACCTGTTAAAGTAGAAATTAATGCCGTGCACATTGCAATACCGGCGCTAGGGCCATCTTTAGGTGTTGCTCCCTCGGGCACATGTACATGTATATCGCGTTTTTCATGGAAATCATTATTAATACGCAGTTTTTCTGCTCGACTGCGCACGACTGTCATAGCCGTTTGAATAGACTCTTGCATCACATCACCCAATGACCCGGTGAAGGTTGTTTTACCTTTACCCACTACCGATGTGGTTTCTATGGTTAACAAGTCGCCACCTACTTGCGTCCAAGCTAAGCCGGTAACCTGGCCTATTTGATTAGATTTGTCGGCTTTACCATAATCAAAACGCTGCACACCTAAATATTCATTCAGATTATCTTGATTAACCAGCACTTGGGTTATTTTTTTACTTAGCAAGATATTCTTAACCGCCTTACGGCATATTTTAGAAATTTCTCTTTCTAAATTCCTAACACCTGCTTCGCGTGTGTAGTAACGAATAATGCCAATAATGGCACTCTCATCAATCACTAACTCACCTTCTTTTAAACCGTTACGGGATATTTGTTTATCGATTAAGTGCTGGGTCGCAATATTAAGCTTTTCATCTTCTGTATATCCCGACAGACGTATTACTTCCATACGATCCAGTAGAGGATCAGGAATGTTCATGCTATTAGAGGTGGCAACAAACATTACGTCTGATAGGTCGTAATCTACTTCTAGGTAATGGTCACTAAAGGTACTGTTTTGTTCAGGATCCAATACTTCTAATAACGCAGAAGACGGGTCGCCACGCATATCCGATGACATTTTATCTATTTCATCAAGCAAAAACAGTGGGTTTTTCACCCCCACCTTGGCCATTTTTTGTACCATCTTGCCTGGCATAGAGCCTATATACGTACGGCGATGCCCTCTAATTTCAGCTTCATCACGCACACCGCCTAATGCCATACGCACATACTTTCTACCAGTAGCTCTAGCAATAGACTGCCCTAAAGAAGTTTTACCGACTCCAGGAGGTCCAACCAAACATAGAATAGGCCCCTTGAGTTTTTTCACTCGCTGTTGCACTGCGAGATACTCAATAATACGCTCTTTGACTTTATCTAAACCATAATGATCAGCATCCAATATTTTATCAGCAAGGGCGAGGTCTTTTTTGACTACACTTCTTTTCACCCAAGGCACATTCGTTAACCATTCAATATAGCTGCGCACAACCGTTGCTTCTGCTGACATGGGCGACATCATTTTTAATTTAGCTAATTCTGCGGTTGCCTTTTTCTGGGCTTCTTCTGGCATTTTGGCATCGGTAATTTTTTGTTTCAGCGCTTCAAATTCATCTGGAGCATCGTCAAGTTCACCTAATTCTTTTTGAATGGCTTTCATTTGCTCATTCAAATAGTACTCTCGCTGACTCTTTTCCATTTGTTTTTTAACACGAGTACGAATTTTTCTCTCTACTTGCAGCAAATCAATTTCGCTTTCCATCAATGCCATTAGATACTCTAGGCGTTCTGTGATGCCGAGCATCTCAAGCACTTTTTGTTTTTCTGACAACTTCAGAGGCATATGTGCCGCCATCGTATCAGCCAAGCGCGCTGCATCTTCAATGCCACTTAATGAGGTCAAAACTTCAGGTGGAATTTTTTTATTAAGTTTGACGTATCCTTCAAACTGAGAAATAGCCGAACGGATTAACACTTCTTGTTCTAATTCAGCTAACTCGGTATCTACTGAGCTGAGTACATCTGCGATAAAAAAATCTTCAGTACTAACAAAAGTATCAATCTTGCCACGCTGATTACCTTCAACTAACACCTTAACCGTGCCGTCAGGTAGCTTAAGTAGCTGTAATATAGTTGCGATAGTACCAACGGTGAATATGTCATCTACTTCTGGCTCGTCAACACCGGCATCTTTTTGAGCAACCAAGAATATCTGTTTATCAAACAACGGATAGATTTCTCACGCCCAACGAATAATGGGATAACCATATGTGGATATACCACTACATCACGTAACGCCAAAACAGGCATTTTAATGCGACTTTCTCGTTTTTTAGTCATACTTGGTCTCGTATTAAATCATTTAATCTTACATCTATCGGATGTATATGGGGTTAGGCAGTTAAAGTTCAAATAAAAATGTCAAACAAAGCAGAATAAAGTGCAGTTATCTTTTTACTATTAAAAAAGGCTCTTTCGAGCCTTTTATTTGTATTTATTCTGAAGCGACTTTTTTATTGACACCACTGTCGTAAATCAAACCGCGAATGACGGTTTCATCAACCACCACTTTACTCACATCTGTCATTGATGGTAGGTCGTACATGGTATCCAGTAATACAGCCTCAACTATAGAGCGTAGCCCACGAGCCCCCGTTTTACGGTGCATGGCTTTTTTAGCGATGGCTTGTAAAGCATCTTCACGAAACTCAAGTTCAGCGTTTTCCATTTCAAATAACGCAGAATATTGTTTGGTTAAGGAATTTTTAGGCTCACGTAAGATTTGAACCAACGCATCTTCGCTGAGTTCTTCAAGGCAAGTAAGCACAGGTAAACGTCCGATGAACTCTGGGATAAGGCCGTACTTGACTAAGTCTTCTGGCTCAACCTTTTTAAGCAACTCGCTTTCTTGAGATTTATTGCTAGTATCTTTGATTTCAGAAGCGAAACCAATACCGGTTCCTGTATTAGCCCGCCGCTCTATCACTTTATCTAAACCAGCAAACGCACCACCACAAATAAACAATATCTTAGAAGTATCTACTTGCAAAAACTCTTGTTGCGGATGTTTTCTGCCACCTTGAGGGGGGACGGAAGCAACCGTGCCTTCAATCAGTTTAAGCAGCGCTTGCTGAACGCCTTCACCAGATACATCTCTAGTAATAGAAGGGTTGTCTGATTTACGTGATATTTTGTCTATCTCATCGATATAAACAATACCGCGCTGGGCTTTTTCAACATCGTAATCGCATTTTTGTAACAGCTTCTGAATGATATTTTCGACATCTTCACCTACATAACCAGCTTCAGTTAAGGTCGTCGCATCAGCCATAGTAAATGGCACATCTAACAGCCTTGCAAGCGTTTCAGCTAATAAGGTTTTACCACTACCGGTTGGACCCATCAGCAAAATATTACTCTTGCCTAATTCCACGCCTTCGTGCACATCGCCATTTCTTAAACGTTTATAATGATTATAAACCGCAACAGAGAGCACTTTTTTGGCATGCTCTTGACCAATCACATAATCATCTAGATGAGCATGAATTTCTTTCGGTGTAGGCAAGTCGTCTTGTTTCTTCTTGGGCGAGATTTCTTTTATTTCTTCTCGGATAATGTCGTTACATAAATCGACACATTCATCACAAATAAAAACCGACGGGCCAGCAATTAGCTTTCTTACTTCATGTTGGCTTTTACCACAGAACGAACAATACAAAAGCTTGTTGTCGCCATCACTACTTTTTTTATCACTCATTTACAATCTTTTCCTATCTCAGACTGACTCTACTTAAAAAAAGCCTAAAAACTAGTTGAACGTAGTTTACTCTTAGGCTTATCACAGAGTCACTTTATCATTTGTTGCTTTTTGTATCAGCTTGACTGGTATCGGGTCTACTCGACAATACTTGGTCAATCAAGCCATATTCCATAGCGTCTGTTGCACTTAAAAAATTATCTCTGTCGGTATCTTTTGCAACTTTGTCATATTTTTGCCCAGTATGCTGTGCCATCAACCGATTCATTTTCTCTTTAATAGACAGAATTTCTTTGGCATGAATTTCAAAATCTGATGCCTGCCCTTGAAAACCACCTAAGGGTTGATGGATCATAACCCGTGAATTTGGCAAACAATAACGTTTGCCTTTTTCACCAGCCGACAACAAAAATGCGCCCATACTCGCCGCTTGTCCAATACAAATAGTACTCACATTAGGCTTAATAAAATTCATTGTATCGTAAATTGCCATACCAGCAGTAACTGAGCCACCTGGGGAGTTTATATATAAAAAGATGTCTTTATCTGGGTTTTCCGCTTCTAAAAAAAGCATCTGAGCCACGATCAAGTTCGCCATATGGTCTTCAACTTGACCAACCAAGAAAATAATATTCTCTTTAAGTAAACGAGAATAAATATCATAGGAGCGCTCGCCCTTAGCAGTTTGCTCAACCACCATAGGGACTAATGTGTTTGTAGGATCAAAAGGTGTATTCATCATATATTAGAATTCTTCACAAATAAAAATGCTCGGTAGTGACCGAGCATTTAAGCAGTTACAGACTAGATAAGTCAATTAACAAAGGGCAAATTAAGCCTGTTTGTTCATGATTTCATCAAAAGATTTCTTCACTTCTTTGACTTTGGCTTGTTTAAGCAATAATTCAACCGCTTGTTCTTCCATAGCAACATTATTCATTTGTTGCATCAATTCATCATTTGTTTTGTAGTACTCGATCACTTCTTGTGGATCTTCATAAGCAGAAGCGGCAGTTTCAATCAGCACATCTACTTTAGCAGTGTCTACTTTTAATTCGTTAGTTTTAATCACTTCACCTAACAACAAACCAATACTCACGCGTTTACGGGCGTTTTCTTCAAACAAATCAGCTGGAAGCTCTGGCATGTTGTCAACGTTTCCGGCTTGTTGCTGGCTAAAACGCTGTTTAGCTTGTTCGCGTAATGCGTTAATTTCTTGATCAACTAACGCTTTTGGCAAATCAATTTGATTTTTTTCAAGTAAACCAGCAATGACTTGCTCTTTTACCGACGCTTTCAACGTTTGGTCTAGCTCACGTTGCATATTTTTGCGAACTTCAGCATGCAATGCTTCGATGTTGCCATCTTCAATACCGAACAATTTAGCAAATTCTTCGTCAATTTTAGGTAAGTTCAATTGCTCAACTTTTTTGATATTGATAGTGAACTGAGCAACTTTACCCTTTAGCTTTTCAGCATGGTAATCTTCAGGGAAAGTGACATCAGCAATAACTTCATCGCCCGTTTTATTGCCTACTATTGGCTTTTCAAAACCAGGTATCATCCGATCTTTACCCATTTCAAGGGCGAAATCTTCAGCTTTACCACCATCAAACCCTTCACCATCGATAGTACCGATAAAATCAATAGTGACTTTGTCATCTTTCTTGGCTTTGCGTTTGACTTCTTTGAAACTGGCATGTTGCTTACGCAAGGTGTCAATCATGTTGCTTAAGTCTTTATCACTGATGTCTACTGCTGGTTTTTCAACCTTAATTTTAGCAACATCTTTCACTTCTACTTCTGGATACACTTCAAAAGCGGCAACATACTCTAAGTCTTTGCCATCTTCGTCTGTTTTCATTTCAAAACTAGGCATGCCTGCTGGAGTAATTTTTTCTTGAGTAATAGCTTGATAGAAGTTGCGTTGCATCACTTCACCCGCAATTTCCTGACGTACAGCTTGACCATAACGTTTTTTAATAACGTTAACAGGCACTTTACCAGGGCGAAAACCATTAATTCTTTGGGTTTTAGCTAATTGCTGTAAGCGAGACTTGACTGCAGAATCAATTGACTCAGCAGGAACGGTAATAGTAAGACGGCGCTCTAGACCTTTGGTCGCCTCAACGGAAACTTGCATTCTGATACCTCAATTATGCGCATACCTGCGCTTATATATGATGACTAATGGGCTTTTATCGGCGCAAAATAATTATTGTTACGGATACACTTATTGC
>QIJM01000058.1 GCA_003232445.1 Paraglaciecola arctica | reverse complement strand
GTTATGAACCTTCAACCTTAGAAGATGTAGGGGTAGAGATTGGCCTGACTCGTGAAAGAGTGCGTCAAATACAAGTTGAAGCCTTGCGCCGCCTTAGAGATATGCTGGGTCACAAAGGTTTAGATTTAGAAGCTTTATTTAATAAGCTTACATAGATTATATGCAAGCGCCATAAAAACAAAAAAGCCTCATTTGAGGCTTTTTTTAGTGACGAAATTAAGTGTTTCGAATGTATATACCAATACCTTGCTATCGAAACCTAAGCAGCCTGTTTTACAAGAGTAATAAAACGGTAGGCATATGGATTTAATGGTTCTGCTTGATGAGCTTCATTATCTATTTCTTGCCAATTATACTTAGTAGCGTAATCAGGAAAATATGTATCCCCATCGACTTCCAACTCAATGTGAGTCAAGTAAAGTCGATGGCAAAATGCTAGAAAGTGCTTATAAATAGTGCCGCCGCCTATGATCATCACTTCGGGGTTTTCGATTTTCTGTTTACTACAATATTCTGCCGCCACATCAATAGCCTGCTCACAACCATGCACCACAGTTGCATCTGCTAGATTAAAGTTAACATCAGAACTGACGACTATGTTTAGCCTACCAGGTAAAGCTTTACCTATAGAGCCGTAGGTTTTACGCCCCATAATAATCGGTTTGCCTAAGGTGGTTTTTTTAAAATGCTTTAGATCTGCAGGCAAGTGCCATGGCATAACATTATCGGCACCAATGACTCGATTATTGGCCATCGCAGCAATCATTGAAATTTGCATCATATTGAAGTGAATACTTTCAGAAGAGTGAGATAAGTGAGTGAAGTATATAAGAATTAGACGGAGCCAGAAATATGTTTCTGACCCCATGCTTATTTATTTAAGAGCTGACTATTCCTTGGTGTAGACAACTTCTACACCAGAGTCGTCATCGTTATCGAAGCCGTCATCATCATAGGCATCTTCGATGGTATCTTTGTGATAAGTATCCCATTTGAACCCCACTTCTTCATCCGCAATTTCAGGTTCAACTTCTTCTGGTAGTGCCTCAATAAAGTCCATAGATTTCATACACAATGCTAGTGTACCCACTTTCTGGAATGCTGAAATTTGGAAATACTCGCCTTGCCATTCAAGTGCATCAGCAATCTGTTTACACAGCTCGTTGACTTCTTCTTCTAGCATTAAATCTACTTTATTAAATACTAACCAACGTGGCTTTGCTGCTAGTTTCGGGCTGTATTTTTCAAGTTCCGTAATAATAGCTTTGGCATTTTCTACCGGGTCTGAGCCGTCTGCTGGCATCAAATCCACCAAATGCAGCAACACACGGCAACGCTCTAAATGCTTTAAAAACTGAATGCCAAGACCCGCACCTTCAGCAGCGCCTTCAATCAAACCGGGAATATCAGCAATAACAAAACTACGCATAGAATCTAAACGCACAACACCTAGATTCGGCACTAATGTAGTAAAAGGATAATCGGCTACTTTAGGTTTGGCTGCTGAAACACTGCGAATAAAAGTAGATTTACCAGCGTTTGGCATACCCAATAAGCCCACATCGGCAAGCAACAGCAGTTCTAATCTTAGGTTTCTGACTTCACCCGGCGTACCATCAGACTTTTGTCTTGGCGCGCGATTAGTACTGGTTTTAAAACGTGCATTGCCCAAGCCATGATATCCGCCCTGCGCCACTTTCATGCGCTGCGTATGCTTGGTTAAATCGCCCAATACTTCACCTGTATCGCTGTCGGTTGCGCGGGTTCCAACGGGTACTTTGACTTCTAAGTCAACACCGCCTCTACCGGTACAATTAGCACTTTGGCCTTTTTTACCATGCTCAGCACGATGAAATCGTTCAAAACGGTAATCTATCAAAGTGTTTAAGTTTTCATCTGCAACCAAATAGACGCTACCGCCGTCACCGCCGTCACCACCGTCTGGACCACCATCAGGCACGTACTTTTCGCGGCGAAAACCGACTACACCATTACCGCCATTACCTGCATCAACGCGGATATCAGCTTCATCTACAAATTTCATTACTTAACGACACCTTGAATGTTACTCAATTGAGTCCAGTATAGTCTGATCATACTAGAAATTGCAGTGCAGACTATTTTTAAGACTTCAACAAAAAGCCCCGCATAAAGCGGGGCTTTTAAAAAATCTATGTGCTATTACTTATTAAGCAACAATGCTCACAAATTTACGATTTTTAGGACCTTTTACTTCAAACTGAACTTTACCATCTGATAAAGCGAATAAAGTATGGTCTTTACCGATACCCATATTGCTACCCGCGTGGAATTTAGTACCACGTTGACGAACAATGATGTTACCGGCTAAAACTGACTCACCACCGTAACGCTTAACACCTAGGCGTTTACTTTCCGAATCACGGCCGTTGTTAGTACTACCACCAGCTTTTTTATGTGCCATTTGTATATACTCCTATTAAGCGCTAATACCAGTGATTTTCACTTCTGTGAACCACTGACGATGCCCCATTTGGGTACGTGAATGCTTACGACGACGAAACTTAACGATTTTTACTTTTTCGCCACGCCCATGTGTTACAACTTCAGCTGTAACTTTGCTACCATTAACAAAAGGGGTACCAATTTTTATATCGTCACCATTACTTACCATTAAGACGTCATCGAATTCTATTGACTCACCTGGAGCCACTTCGATTTTTTCTAGGCGAAGGGTTTGACCTTCAGCCACACGGTGTTGTTTACCACCACTTTGGAAAACCGCGTACATAATTAAACTCCGCACAGTGTCTCTTGACACTTATATTCAAAAACAGGCGGCGAATTGTACGTGAACAGATACCTCCAAGCAAGTCCATTTCTGAATTAATTTGGTTAAATATCAAACGGTTTAAGCTAGCTCAGCTTTTTTTGCACTATTAGGTCACAGTGCCACTGGATACGTCGAAAAAATTCTGTAAAATCCACCTGCTGATCACCAGCTTACAACTGAACTTCATTCAAAAACGGGTAAAAACAGCAGTATGAAATTAGAAACAATTAATCAACTCGCTCATAAAGATATGCTGGCGGTGAACGAGCTCATCCAACAACAAGTGGACTCAGAAGTATCGTTGATTAACCAATTAGGCTTTTACATTGTCAATAGCGGTGGAAAGCGTTTAAGACCCCTTTTGACTGTGCTAGCCGCAAGGGCGCTTGATATTCAAACAGATCAGCATCATACCTTGGCCGCCATAATCGAGTTTATTCACACTGCCACCCTACTTCATGATGACGTGGTCGACGAGTCCACCATGCGCCGTGGTAAAGAAACGGCCAATGCCGTGTTTGGCAATCAAGCCAGTGTATTAGTGGGTGACTTTCTCTATACCCGCTCATTTCAAATGATGGTGAGTCTAAAACGTATGCGCGTGATGGAAATTTTATCTGATGCGACCAACGTGATAGCAGAAGG
>QIJM01000306.1 GCA_003232445.1 Paraglaciecola arctica | reverse complement strand
GCACATTCTAAGCAATATGTGAACTCCGCTACAAGGTGATGACTTTATGTTAGTGCTTCGCGGTACACCTGCGTTATCCGATTTTCGTATTGAAAAATGTCTTGCTAAATTTGTCGAACATGGCCTGCCAGTCACGGGTATTTATGCTGAATACGCACATTTTGTGATGGTTTCCAAGCCACTCACTGAGCAAGAAAATTCAATATTGGCCAAGTTATTAACTTACGGTTCTACTATCCAAGAACACAAGCCTGAAGGTGTTTTACTGTTGGTTACGCCAAGGCCGGGTACTATTTCGCCTTGGTCTTCCAAGTCAACAGATATAACCCACAACTGTGGTCTAGATAAAGTGCAACGTTTAGAAAGAGGCGTGGCTTATTATCTGCAAATGCCAGTAGATAATTTTACTGACGCACAACTAGCGGCAGTAAAAGCATTGCTTCACGACAGAATGACAGAAGTGGTCATGGATGATTTTCAAGCGGCAGAGTCGTTGTTTTTACAAAGTGAACCGGCTCCTTTGACTTCTGTGGATATGCTCAGTCAGGGTAAAGCCGCGTTACAACAAGCCAATGTTCGATTAGGTTTAGC
The DNA here is from genome assembly GCA_003232445.1 of Paraglaciecola arctica. Lineage (GTDB taxonomy): Bacteria > Pseudomonadota > Gammaproteobacteria > Enterobacterales > Alteromonadaceae > Paraglaciecola > Paraglaciecola arctica_A. Next base: position 3,754 of record QIJM01000306.1, on the reverse strand, counting down.
TTTAGCCGATGATGAAGTGGATTATCTATTTGATAATTTTAGTCGATTGGGCCGCAATCCTAATGACGTTGAGTTATATATGTTTGCTCAAGCTAACTTGTCGCCACAAAATATTTAACGCCGACTGGACTATCGACGGTCAAGTACAGCATAAATCATTGTTTAAAATGATTAAAAACACCTATGAACAGTGCGGTGAAAACGTTCACTCAGCCTACAAAGATAATGCTGCGGTGATGGAAGGTAGTTTTGCAGGGCGTTTTTTCCCCGCACCACAGGGTAACGAATACCGTTGATGAAAGTTGAAACCCATAATCACCCCACAGCTATTGCGCCATTTTCTGGAGCGGCTACAGGTTCTGGTGGTGAAATACGCGACGAAGGCGCCACCGGAAGAGGCTCTAAACCCAAAGCGGGCTTAATTGGTTTTTCAGTGTCCAATCTGCGTATTCCCGGCTTTGAACAACCTTGGGAAACGGATTTTGGTAAGCCTGCGCGTATTGTCAGCGCTTACGATATTATGATGGATGGACCGCTTGGCGGCGCTGCGTTTAATAATGAATTTGGTCGCCCCAGTATTTTAGGGTACTTGCGTACTTACGAACAAAAAGTCACAAGTTTTAACGGTGAAGAGGTGAGGGGGTATCACAAGCCCATTATGCTTGCCGGTGGTTTGGGCAATATTCGTAAATCCCACATTCAAAAAGGCGAAATCACCGTTGGGGCTAAGCTGATTGCTTTAGGTGGCCCAGCGATGAATATCGGTTTGGGTGGTGGTGCGGCCTCGTCTATGGCATCAGGCCAATCCAGCGAAGACTTAGACTTTGCCTCGGTACAACGTGGTAATCCAGAAATGGAACGTCGTTGCCAAGAAGTGATTGATAAATGTTGGCAGATGGGTGATGAAAATCCAATCCAATTTATCCATGATGTGGGTGCGGGTGGTTTATCTAATGCCTTCCCTGAGTTAGTTAGCGATGGCGGGCGTGGCGGCAAATTTGAATTACGCAATGTGCCTAATGACGAACCTGGCATGTCACCGTTAGAAGTGTGGTGTAACGAGTCACAAGAACGTTATGTGATGTCGGTTGCAGCAGAAAATCTTGAGACCTTTGCTGACATATGCCGCCGTGAGCGGGCACCTTTTGCTGTAGTGGGCGAAGCAACCGAAGAACAGCATCTGACTCTTAGTGACCAGCACTTTGAGAACAACGCTATTGATATGCCACTCGAAGTATTGTTAGGTAAAACGCCTAAAATGCATCGCGATGTAACATCTAAAACACTTGACTCGCCAGCGATTGATACTAGTTTGATGAATTTAGCTGAGGCTGCACAGCGAGTTTTGAATTTGCCCACAGTAGCTGAAAAAACCTTTTTGATCACTATTGGTGATCGTTCTGTGACGGGTTTGGTAGCCAGAGATCAAATGGTCGGGCCTTGGCAAGTGCCGGTAGCCGATGTAGCAGTGACTGCCAGCTCTTTCGATAGTTATCAAGGCGAAGCCATGTCTTTGGGTGAGCGCACACCCATTGCACTAATTAACTATGCTGCTTCTGCCCGTATGGCGGTGGGTGAGGCGTTAACTAATTTAGCCGCAGCGGATATTGGTGATTTAAAACGTATCAATTTATCAGCCAATTGGATGGCAGCGGCAGGTCATCCAGGTGAAGACGCTGGTTTGTATGCAGCGGTCAAAGCGGTGGGTGAAGAGTTATGTCCAGCTTTGGATATCACCATTCCTGTGGGCAAAGATTCGATGTCTATGAAAACCACTTGGCAGGATGAGCAAGGTGACAAATCAGTTACCTCGCCACTTTCTTTGGTGATCACTGCTTTTGGAGCAGTACAGGACATTCGCAAAACTATAACCCCAGAATTAAACTGCAAAGTGGCTGACACTGAATTATTACTGATCGACTTAGGCCAAGGGCAAAATCGTCTTGGGGCATCTTGTTTGGCTCAGGTATATCAGCAGTTAGGTAATGTGGCACCAGATGTGGATCCTCCTTCGATATTAAAAGGGTTCTTTTTAGCCGTGCAGCAATTAGTCAATGAAAAGCGTTTATTGGCTTATCACGACAGATCAGACGGCGGCTTGTTTACCTCTATCGTGGAAATGGCCTTTGCAGGTAAAACAGGTGTGGATATCCATTTGGATGCGCTCAGTGGATCAGCAATTGAATTATTATTTAACGAGGAATTAGGTGCGGTTGTACAAATTTCTGCAACAGAAAAAGAACATGTATTAAATGTTTTTACCAAGCATCAAATCCAGCATTTAGTGCACAGTATCGGTAGCCTCAATAACACTGATCAGATTGTATTTAAACAAAACGGACAGGTTATTCTTGAAAATAGCCGTGTGTTTTATCGCCAAATTTGGGCACAAACCACGCTGCATATGCAAAAGTTAAGGGATAACCCAAGTTGTGCTGAGCAAGAGTTTGCCGCTAAAGCAGATGTTAAAGATCCCGGTTTACATGCCAACTTAAGTTTCGATGTTACTGAAGATGTTGCTGCGCCCTATATTCTCAAAAGTGTGGCCCCACGTATCGCTATATTGCGCGAGCAGGGCGTGAACTCCCATGTCGAAATGGCTGCTGCATTTGATCGAGCAGGATTCAGTGCGGTTGATGTGCATATGAGTGATTTATTGTCGGGTAAACAATCGCTAGATACATTTAAAGGTCTAGTGGCATGCGGCGGGTTTTCATACGGTGACGTTTTAGGGGCAGGAGAGGGGTGGGCAAAATCTATCTTGTTTAATAATCTAACCAGAGATCAGTTTGCTGAATTTTTCGCTCGCCAAGATTCTTTCTCTCTGGGTGTGTGTAATGGCTGTCAAATGATGTCTAATTTGAAATCACTGATACCCGGCGCCGAACTGTGGCCACATTTTGTGAGCAATCAATCTGAACGTTTTGAAGCGCGGGTCGCGATGTTAGCAGTCAAATCATCAAAGTCAGTATTTTTTGATGGAATGCAGGGTTCAAGAATGCCTATTGCTGTGTCTCACGGTGAAGGTCGTGCAGAATTTGCCAACCAACAAGGCGCATCTGCTGCATTACAAAGTGCTGCCGTTGCCCTGCAATATGTGGATAATTACGGGAATGTCACGCAAAACTATCCGGCTAACCCGAATGGTTCTCCCCTTGGGATCGCCGGGCTAACCAGTACTGACGGTAGGGCAACAATTATGATGCCTCATCCTGAAAGAGTGTTCAGAACTGTTGCTAACTCATGGCACCCAGAGGATTGGCAAGAAGATAGCGCTTGGATGCGCATGTTTAGAAACGCTAGAGTCTATTTGGGTTAGAGACGGAATTTTGCTAAAAACATACGATCTATAGGTAATGAAACTGTTGCTTATAACCAGTGTTTATTGATGTTGGTTTTTATTAATGGCTGGAAAATTTACAATTCCGCTCACCTGAATTTTTGATAATTTCCAGTTATTTGTTAAAGAAAAAATAAAACCCTTGTATATCAGTAAAATAGTGATTAATATTTGCTCACATGTTGACAGGGAGTTCGTCTTCTGCATGTTAACAAAGTGTCAACCAATATGTATTTGATAAAATTAAAAACTAAAAATAATAAGAGACGCTCATGAATCGTTCGAATAAAGGCTTTGGTTTAACCGGTGTAATAGTGACGGTTATTTTCCTCATTGTTGCCGCTATTTTTAGCGCTTCGGCCAAGTCTTCTACTCTTCCTCAGTTTTCTACAGACGTTACTCCAGAGCCGCTAA
>QIJM01000175.1 GCA_003232445.1 Paraglaciecola arctica | reverse complement strand
GGCGTTGTGGTAGACAGCAGTGTGAAGCGCTGCCTTGAGAGAGTGAAATAGAATAAACGAGTAAGGCCGCCTCGAATATGCCCGGGTGGCGAAATTGGTAGACGCAAGGGACTTAAAATCCCTCGGAGGCAACTCCATGCCGGTTCGATTCCGGCCCCGGGTACCATTATAAAACAATAGCTTGTATAAACCACCTAATATTTTCTGGGTTAATAATAATTATAATGTAGACGCAATGTAGACAATTGCGATGTTGATAAATTCAAAAGTTATATTGATCAAAAACGGGCTTATTTAGAAAGCTCCCTATAAATCATCAAGGAGTATAGCTAGTTAACACCCCATATATAGCAATAGAACCTACTCTATATATAAAGGATATACGTCATACAGAACGCTTCTATAAAATCTCATCAAACCACAAAATGTACAAGAGATATAGCTATTCCATCGATAATGATGCTAAATTTACAATAAGCGTCTATTATATAGAAGACTGGTCAATGTATTCTGCTTTCTATTTACACGCTAATTTGATGTGATACGATCATCCATTTATATATTAATTTCGATATTACAATGCAATGAAATTTAAATCAGAATTCTTTAAAAACAACATTCTCAGTGCTGAGCTTATCCAAAAAATATCTTCAGATATAGATTACTTACTATCAACTGATCTAGAAACAATTAATTTTTTATTGAGTGCTTTTCTGACTGCTAATTTTGATAGTACATATTTCATTAATCTATTGTCAGATGAAGTTAAATGCGATAAGTCAGAAGCAGCTCACATAGCGCACTCCTTCAGGCTCATCTCAAGCCTTGCGTTGGCTGAATCTGCTAAAAATGATTCTGTAGAAGATTGGGCTGATGATTTTATCGCACTAGAAATAATTGAAGATAGCCAAAAAGAAAAGTATGTAGAAATTGTCAACTATATTAAAGAAGGTATTACCCCTGAATTTAAAACTAAAGCTCGTGTAAATACCGCCGAAAATGGCTGGATGCCTTATTTAACTTCTGTACATACCACCACTGAACTACGGGCCGTTTCTAGGAATACATTTTCCGCTGGTGACGACATATCAAAGTACGATGCCGACATTATAGATGTAGTTGGAATGATCTCTGTTAGAGTTAGCGTTGATGACGGAGATCCAAATGTTTTGCATTTTCAAGCTGGAAGAAAAAATTTGAAAGCTATGATTAATACACTTAACGCCTCGCTAATCGAGCTCGATGCATTAGAAAGATTTATTAAGGTTAAGGAGTAAGAATGGATTATTTTAGTTTCGAACCCATTAATGCTTTTTGTGGGAGAAAATATGAAAAGTATTGCCATCCAAATAAAGATTCCATTAGAAAAGAATCATCTCCACTTGATTCTATCTATGGGGGAATTCATGAGCCTCCAGGCAAGATTGCAACTTTTTACATTCAGAGCCCTTGGGAAGAATGTCGAATGCAACACATTCATACAAAATGTTCACCAACTGTTGTAAGAAGATGTCGAGTAGAAGCTGTCCCCACTAGCGTGACTGACGTATTTGATATTTCTATTCTAGGGGAGTCTGATGCCGCTGGCTCGGAACAAAATGAGCCAAATGGAAGTGCTGAGAGATACGAGAAAGGAAGAGAAAAATCTTCTTCATTTCGTGTCAGCAGGGCTGCAGCAGAAATTTCCGCTGACTATATTCTGGATGAAGACGCAGTTTATTCCCGAGATATCTTTACAGGTGAGCATAGCGTTCAAGGTCAAGATGACTTGGCCGTATTTGATAAGACACCTTTGGTAGAAGACCTTAGACTCTTTATTGGCGAGACTATCCTGAAAAGTTTCGTGGTTATTGCGCGTAAAGAAAGTAACAGCAAAGCTAAAAAAATACTAATTACTAAGCCTGCTGATAACAATGAACAGTACCTGCTCGATGAGATTGGTGATCGAGTAGTATCAAAGTACCGTCCAAGCTATTCTGACTTTAATAAATTTAATAATCTAATTTGTAATGATATAAAGGAATTTGTACTCACAAAAGACTTTAGCGGTGATTGGGGTGAGTTGATTTACGATAAGATAGCAAATGCAGTATTCTTAAGAATTCCAGCATCTGAAAATACAATACCAGCTGATTCTCGTCCTACCACAAGGCATGGCGTAGATGGATTGGATTGATTGGTAAAAATGTCAGAGCGCATAAGTTTACTTCACCTAACTGACTTACATTTTGAATCATCTACAAAAGCTTTTGCAATTAAGGATCAGATTCAAAAGACTTATAGATGCTCTAAATCTAGTTACGATTTAGAAGACGCTACGATGCTCGCAAATTGGGCATGGGTTAACAGGGTGCAATACGATGCAATACTATTTACCGGCGACATGGCCGAAACCGGCCATATTGATGATTTAAATACTGCACTTAAATACTTTGACTCAAATGTCTCCGATAATGAGCGCCCTTGGCTTTTAGCAGATGATTTTCCCACGATAATTAACTCTTCTAAAAATATATTTGTACTTCCAGGTAATCACGATAGATTTCATCATCCAAATCGTTACCCTAATAATAAAAAATTTGATGAGGTTTTTAGTGATTACTGGCCATATGGCAAATATATAAAAGGAGGAATGTCTACATTTACTGTTGACGATAATAATGCAGTTGGATTAAGCATTGTATTGGCAGACTTTAGCCTTGAAAAACGTGAACACGGTGAAGAAGGGCTAAAAACTGCAATTACAAGACGCAAGTTTGGGTATTATGGTCAAGGAAAAGCATACGATTATAGGGTGAAAAAATTAGTCGAAGCTACAGAAAAAATTAAAGATGAATTCCCAAATTATCCAGTAATATGGGCGATTCATTTTGAGCCACTAAACAATAAATCAACAATGCAATTATTAGATGAAAGTACATTTATTGATGCTGTCAGAGATAACAATATTGCATGTGTGTTGAACGGGCATACACACAAAGAAAAGACACAAATTATTGATGGTACTTTGTGCACCTCGATAACAAGCCCTTCGCCATTCGCAAGCAGTTTGCAACACAAAAATGGATTTTCTATAATAGATTTTTACGTTGACGGGAATGAAATCGTAGAAGTGAAAGTTAACCCTTTTATATTCAAGGGCGTGGAAATAGAACCTTGGAATTTTGTTCGCTAAAAGCATTGAGATGAAATACAAATTATAGGTCTTCTACTGTAGCCCTATAGTCTTAATGCGTATTCCGGCGAAGTTGAACAGTCATTCCGGTTTAAGTTGAACACCTGAATTCCCAACGCATCAGGAGTGGCTATTTTTACCCTAAGTGTTCAACTTCAGTCAATTCATTTAATTTTTTTCTCATCGATTCTCCTTTCAGTATAAGACGGTGTGCGTTGTGCATGAGTCGGTCGAGTATGGCATCAGCTAGCGTGTTATCACCAATCGATGCATACCACTGATCTGTCGGTAACTGGCTGATCACAGCAG
>QIJM01000117.1 GCA_003232445.1 Paraglaciecola arctica | reverse complement strand
GCAAAAGGGGCCTGGCGATTTAAGATAAAGGGAAGACTAATAATCATAATCACGGATGAGAAAGCAAATCGCATGAGAATTATTTCACCCATTGGATCTAGTAAGACTCTGGATAAAAAAGTATTGTATAGAATGATGCAGGCGAATTTTGATACATCACATGATGCGCGTTATGCTATCGCTAAAGAAATAGTGTGGGCCACGTTTATGCATCCACTGTCAAGCCTGTCTGAAAAAGCATTACAATCGGCGATAGTACAAGTTGTGCAATTGGCAAATAGCTTTGGAAAAACCTACAGTTCGGGGCTGTTTATTTTTAAAGCCGGTGATACTTATCAGAAACAGAAATCTCAAAAGAAAAAATCGAAAAAAGACAAGCAGAAGGAAAGCAATAAGAAACTGTCTATTTGACGAAAAAAATATCAGGCATTGAATTTAGCTCTTCGATATAATAGAAAATCTTTATAAGTAGTCTTTTTCAATTATTGGAAAACTATATGAACTTTAAACTAGTTATGATCTTAGTTATCAATATTTCAGTCTCAATAGGATTAATTTCTTGCAATTCTCAAATACAAAAAAAGCCGCTGTCAAAGCGTACGATGGAGTGTAACTCCAATACCAAATGCCTATATGTAAAAGCTATAATGAGACATATTCGTATGAGGTATAAAAAAGTAGTACCAACTACTTACATGAAATGCGATGTGAGCGTGAAACAGAAGCGGGGTGGTATTATAATTTCTGTAGTAATAGAACGATGCAATCTGACTAGATCTAGTAAGAGACATTTAGAAAATATTATTAACGAGTCTAGCCCTTTGCCATATAAGGGATTTGAAAAGGTATTTGAAAGCTCGCTTAATCTAAAATTTCGAAGCCAATGATGAGGAAAATATTATCGAATTGCATCCAAATTTAACCCAGGTTTTGTATTGGTTTGAACTATATTAGATTCACAAACACGCCGGATTCGTCAACGGTATTTGGCAGCAGTGATAAACTGAGAAAAAGTCTCACACCATACGACTACAGTTGTGCATTGCGCCAAATCCACAGGTTTAGAAAACGGCACAATAAAATTATTAAATGTCTTAACGTCTCCGAGGCGAACTGATTTTTCCTTTATTGCTAAAAATTCCTTTTCTGTTTCAACATCTTTTGTTGTTAAATAGATTTTGTAGTCTGGCCCGGGCGCCAGTTTACCTGTTGTGGGTTCAGATTGGGTGTTCGATAACGCTGGACTTTTGGGAATAGGGCTTTTATTCTAATTTTCAATCAACATTTTTAAACCTCTGAGGGTTCTATTCCCCGCCGCTTGCGGCGAATAAACGCGAAGTGATGCGTAGCGAGCGAATCCCTCTAAATACCCCGCCCCTTGGGGCGGGGATATTTATTAGAATATTCGAGGCCAATGTGCAAGCGGACGATAATAAAGATATTACCAACGAAATCGAAACTATAAAAAAACGGTTGGCCGAATTAGAACAAGAACAAAAAATCTTGATTGCAAGAAAGGAAGCTCTTACCCGAAGCAATACGTTTCAGCTAGGGCCGAGCGAGTATTCGAATCTTTCACCCAATCAAAAAGTCGAACTATTTGCAAGACTATTCAAAGGACGCTCAGATATATATGCTACTCGGTGGCAAAATTCAAAAGGGCGTAGTGGGTATTCCGTTGCATGTTATAACGAATGGAAGCAGGGGATCTGTAACAAACCTAATACAAAATGTGGTGAATGTGCAAATAGAAAGTATAAAGCACTAGACCACCAAGCTATTTATAAACATCTTTCAGGCAAGCATGTCATTGGTATATACCCACTTCTACAAGACAATAAATGCCAACTTTTAGCAGTAGATTTCGATAAAACTGGTTGGCAAAGCGCCGTAAAAGCGATGGCGCAAGTCTGTGTTGAATACAAAATTCCACATGCGATCGAAATATCACGCTCTGGTGATGGCGCGCATCTTTGGATTTTCTTTTCTCAACCCGTTTTTGCAAGAGATGCTCGGCTTTTAGGTTTTGGATTGCTCGACAAAGCTATGGAAATTCATCCGAGACTATCATTCGAATCTTACGACCGTTTATTTCCCAATCAGGACTTAATGCCAGAGGGTGGCTTCGGTAATTTAATTGCTTTGCCACTGCAATATAGTGCCAGGCAACAAGGAAATAGCCAATTTGTCGATAATCATATGGTACCTTATTCAAATCAATGGGGATTTTTATCTCAGTTAGAAACGGTTTCGTCCGAGCAGTTAGATAATTACCTGACGCAGATCACATCTAAAAATACTGCAATAAAAGATGACTCTCTCCCCTGGGAACAAGGGCTCGCAGTTAAAAATACAATAATAAAAGACTGCCCTGCAAAAATCACGATTATATTAGCGAATCACATATACTTCAAACTTGATGATCTACCATCTCTTCTAGTAACAAGACTCAAACGCCTGTCTAGTTTTTCCAACCCTGTTTTCTTTAAAACCCAGGCATTAAGATTTTCTACTCATGGAATCCCGAGATATATTAGCTGTGCCCGGATTGAGCAAGGCTATTTGTCGCTACCAAGAGGTTGTTTTGAAGAGGCCATGGAGCTTCTCAAAGAACAAAACATCATAGTAGTACCTGACGATAAACGATTCCTTGGAAAAAAACTCGATTCATTGAGTTTTCTTGGGAAGTTAAGAAAAGACCAGACGAAAGCAGTTAATGTCATGACTAAATACAATACCGGAGTATTACATGCTCCAACCGCTTTCGGAAAAACAATTACTGCGATAGGCATTATCCAGAAACGAAACACAAACACGTTAATTCTGACACACAGTCGTCAAATTCTTGAACAGTGGCAACAGCGTCTAAAGTCGTTTTTAAATGGCGCAAAAATCGGAATTTTCTGCGGAGGCAAGAAAAAACCATCTGGTTGCATTGATATTGCCACCTATCAAAGTCTTATCAACAAAAAAGATAACTCGGTGAATCCAATAATCCAAGAATATGGACAAGTCATTATTGATGAATGTCATCATATCTCGGCACCACGCTTTGAAATGGTACTCAACGAAGTACGATCTAAATTTGTGCTTGGACTGACCGCAACCCCTGAAAGGCAAGACGGACACCAGAAAATTATTTTTATGATTTCCGGACCAGTTCGCCACAAAGTAACATCAAACCATACAGACAATTTCGAACTATTAGTAAAAGTAACCCAATTATATCACCCGCTACCAGACTATCTAATTAACTCAGATAACAGGCATAAAATTTCAGACGTGTATCATTGGCTTATAAAGAATAACGAACGAAGTCAGAAAATTGTGAATGATGCGGCTAGTGAAGTATCAAAAGGAAAACATCCGTTGGTATTGACAGAACGACGCGAACATGCTGAATTAATCAATCAAATGCTCAAACACAAGGGATTCCAAACAGTCTTACTCAAAGGCGCAATGCGTGCCAAGGAACGTAAAGCAGCTAACCAACAACTTGCTACGGC
>QIJM01000494.1 GCA_003232445.1 Paraglaciecola arctica | reverse complement strand
TAATGATGATGAGTGCCATGGACTTGCTGTATTCCACGTTTAGTAACAGTAATATGCCACTCAAATTGTTGCGTAATCTAGGCTTAAAGTTGGCAAATCATGCAGGCCCAATAAAAAACAATGCAATGAAATATGCGATGGGTTTGACATAGCACCCTAAGATGGGAAGTTAAAAAGAATTAACAAAAGAGTAGAAAATAGATGACGGTATTCATTATTTTAGCAGTGTTATTTATTGCCCTGGTTGTGATTGTTCCGCTGATTGAGCGTTCCAACTTCAGAATGTCAAACGAACAAATGGGCAAGCTTGGTCGCTGGATTTTACCTTTGTTAGTGATTATGCTGATCATCCAATTGGTTATGTATTACGCTAACTAAAGTCCTTCCATAGAATATTTCTCACCGTATTTTTAGATTAATTAAATAGGCAGATTAAATGGCAGTTCATTGGTACCCCGGGCATATGCACAAAGCTCAAAAAGAAATAAAAGAAGCATTACCGCAAGTTGATGTGCTGATTGAAGTGCTTGATGCACGTATTCCCTATTCCAGCGAAAACCCTATGATTGCTCAGCTGCGAGGAGATAAGCCCTGTATCAAAGTATTGAGTAAGACTGACCTCGCTGATCCAGATGTTACTGCCGCATGGCAGGAATTTCTGGAGCGCGAAAGATCAGTTAAAACCTTTACCTCAACTACTGAGGAACCAGCCAAGATGAAACAAATCTTGGCACTATGCAGGAAAATGCTACCAGAAAAAGATGCTAGCGTGAAAGCTATCCACACTATGATAGTTGGCATTCCGAATGTGGGTAAGTCGACCCTGATTAATATTTTAGCCGACCGTGTTATTGCTAAAACTGGTAACGAAGCGGCCGTCACTAAGACCCAACAACGGATTAATTTGGGTAATGGCATTACCTTGTTTGATACGCCAGGCATATTGTGGCCAAAGTTAGAAAACCCAAACAGTGGTTATCGGTTGGCCTCTACCGGTGCAATTAAAGACACCGCTATGGAATATGACGATGTGGGTTTTTTTGCCGCAGATTATCTGATTAAAGCCTACCCAGAATTACTCAAAGCACGTTTTGAATTAACTAATATACCTGATACCGAAATTGAATTTTTAGAGCTGGCAGCAGTTCGTCGTGGTGCATTAATGGCTGGTGGGCGGGTTAACCTGCATAAAATATGTGAAGTATTAATTAACGAATTGCGTTCTGGCAAACTTGGACGTATTAGCCTTGAAACACCTCAAATGATTGAACGAGAGATGATAGAAGTGGCTGAAGTGGCGGCTAAAAAAGCCGCAGATAAAGCCAATCGTAAAGAGCGTTTTAAAACAGGCTCACTGACGCCTGATAAAAAAGACCGTAAAGAAAAACGCCAGAGTGACAGGGCAGAGCAGTCGGCTCGTATGAAAAAACAATCGAGTCGCAGGAAATAATTATGGAGCCTGATGCAAGATTGTAACTCCTGCGGCAAGTGCTGTATTAAATACAGTAATGGCGATTTGTCTGCATCAGACCAAGATATTGATATGTGGGAGCTGTTTAAGCCTGATATCGCTGCATACGTTAAAAAGGGCTTGATTTGGTTTTCGCCACAAAGTGCTAAACAATTATCATTGTGTCCTTTCTTGCGGGAAGCGAAAAATCCTGAAGAACCGAAAAAAACTATCTATACCTGTGATATTTACTACGACCGTCCAGAAGACTGTCGTTTTTACCCAGTGACAGTCAAACAAATGATCAACGATGAATGTGAGATGTTACAAGAAGGGGATTTGCTCAATCCCCAAAAAGCGCAAAAAGACTTAGATAAATTATTAGAGGACAGCCGTCCACCATTTAGCTCAGTGGCATGATAACCAAAACCTACTTATGCCTAAATACCTGAGAAGATTCATAGCTATCCTTAATACCGTTATTATTTAATGCCCAAATGTTAGCTAGTGGATAAAGGCAAGTTAATCCCAAATTCCCTTTTCTGATTTACCCTGTATTTCACAATCACCCGCTTTGTAAGTGATTTCTTTGCCGCTATCTCGCTTGGCAAAATAATCCTTACTGATAGAAACGATAGTGGGCGTCATCCAAACCAGCGCCGTAATATTGATCACCGTCATTAAACCTAATGCCATATCTGCCATCGCCCAAACCTCGGGTAATGCAGCCATAGAGCCCCATAAAATCATCAATAAATAACCCACTGTGTATGCAGCGCGGCCCGATTTATTGTCGAGTTTAAACATATGTAGGTTACTTTCACCGTAAGCGTAGTTGGCGACTACTGAGGTAAACGCAAACAAACTTATGGCTGCTGCGACAAAATAGCCACCGCCAGTCCCTAAGTGTGAGCTCATAGCATTTTGAGTCAGGCGTATACCCTCCATGCCTTCACCCGACGCACCGCCAGCTAACAAAATAACCACTGCCGAACAAGTACATAGAATTATAGTATCGATAAACACCCCGAGCATTTGCACGTAACCTTGGGATACCGGATGATTGGGGTTGGGCGAGGCACTTGCGGCGGCGTGAGGCACACTACCAGAGCCCGCTTCGTTAGAATACAACCCGCGTTGCACACCGTGTTTAAATGCTGCACCCATAGCGCCAGCGCCTGCTTCTTGTAAACCAAAGGCTGAGGTAATAATGTCCCATAACATGGCAGGTACTAATTCGATATTTATGAAAGTAATAGCTAGGGTAACCAATACATAAGTCACGGCCATAAAAGGCACGACCCACTCGGCAAATTTTGCGATAGCACGTAAACCACCAATCACGATCAATCCGGCTAAAACAATAATGACTAAACCAGAATAAAGGGTAGGGATGTCGTAGGCGTGATTGAGAGCGTCGGTAATAGTATTGGCTTGTACGGCACTGAAAATAAAGCCATAACCCAAAAATAAGAACAGCGAAAATATGACTGCTAACCAACGTTTATTTAGGCCTTGCTGAATATAATAAGCAGGGCCACCACGATACTCACCATTGGCATCTTTAACTTTATAGAGTTGCCCTAACACACTCTCAGCAAAGCCTGTCGCCATACCAAGGATAGCGATAACCCACATCCAAAAAATCGCCCCAGAGCCACCCAATGAAATCGCGACGGCTACACCGGCTAGGTTACCCGTGCCGACTCTGGCCGACAAACTTGTACATAAAGCTTGAAAGGAGCTAATACCGGCTTTATCACTTTTGGTGCTGCCTTTCATCACCGAAAACATATGGCCAAAATGACGAATTTGAATACAACCTAATTTTACTGAGAACCACACACCAGCCGCCAACAACATGTAGATCAATATCTGACCGTTACCCCAAAGAATGTTATTGATAAAGGCGACAATTTCGTTAATCAAAGGTTTAGCTCGTTTGCCGTTTAATGGCATTTATGTCTAGAGAGAAAATTGAATCGACAGAAATAAAAAAACGCCAAGCGGTGCTTGGCGTTTTTTGATAAATATGGCTGGGGTAGCTGGACTCGAACCAACGATTAGTCACGGATCAAAGCCTACTTTCTCAACATAAACTAACAATAAATATGGCTGGGGTAGCTGGGCTCGAACCAACGATTAGTCACGGATCAAAGCCTACTTTCTCAACATAAACTAACAATAAATATGGCTGGGGTAATGGCTGGGGTAGCTGGACTCGAACCAACGAATGACGGGATCAAAACCCGTTGCCTTACCACTTGGCTATACCCCAAGGGACATAGATAGTTTTACAAACTAATCTATTAACAACAAATTGGCTGGGGTAGCTGGACTCGAACCAACGACATAGTCACGGATCAAAACCATACTTTCTCAACGTCTAACTTTCAAAATTGGCTGGGGTAGCTGGACTCGAACCAACGATTAGTCGCGGATCAAAACCA
>QIJM01000163.1 GCA_003232445.1 Paraglaciecola arctica | reverse complement strand
GTATTATATCTCTAACCTACCGCAGGTCAACAACTATTATCAACAATAACTAGTCGAACAAGGCTATTTGTTTCAACTAGTTAGTCACAAAATCGTCATCTTTACTGAGAGTCATTAGACTCGAATAACTGTTTATATATTAATCAATCTGCCTAATCTATTCTAAACGCCTGTTGGCGAGTATTTAATCAGTTAACAAGATAATACCAACCCATCCTAACATTCTGTAAATCACATTCGCTTAGAAGAAACAAATACTAGGCTAAGAGCAGAAAGAACAGCAGCCACAGCAGCTAAGGTAAAGGTTAATTCAGCACCTTGGCCTTGTTGCCAGAAATAACCGGCTCCATAACCACCTACCGCGCCACCTATCCCAAAGCCAACGCTGATATAAATAGCCTGCCCCTGACTTTGAAATTTATTACCAAAATAATGATGAATAAAATGCATAGACGCCGCATGTGTCATACCAAAGCTGAATGCATGTAATACTTGGCTGAGCACTAATATTGCAGGATTGTTTGCAGCCACAGCCAATAAATACCAGCGCAGCGCGGTTAACAAAATACTGATCACTAAAATCCACTTTACGCCAAACAATGTAATCAATTTACCTGCTTGCAAAAAAATGATGACTTCTGCCAACACCCCTAAAGCAATCAGCCATCCGGTTGCTTGGCCGCTATAACCTAAATCAAGCACATATAAAGCAAAAAAACCATAATAAACACCAAAGCTCAGCTGTAATAAAGCGGCTGAGAGTAAAAAGGCATAAAACACAGGTGTGTTAATTTTATGCCAAATTGATACTTGATAACGGTCGGTGGTTTTTTTTCGTGTTGGCTGTTCAAGTAATAAAGTTACCGCAAACAAGCTGAGCAACACTATCGCACCTACATAAATGGGCGCTTCGCTAGAAAACACATCGATCATTTTGCCAGTAAAGACAGTCAGCAAAATAAACCCAATACTGCCCCATAACCTTATTCGCCCGTAACGACTGGCGTGACCATGCACACAATTTAAGGTTAACCCCTCTATTTGCGGCAAGATAGCGGTCCAAAACATCATCATCAGGGCAAGGCTAAGAGTCAGCGCCCAAAATCCATCGACAAAAAATACCAAACAAAACGAGCCGAATGTTAACAATGCGCCTAGTTGAAGTACTTTGAGCGCCCTACCCGATTTATCAGCAAGTACCGCCCACAAATTTGGCCCTGCTATTCTGGCAACGGTAATCAGTGCAAAGAGTTCACCTATCTCACTGGATGAAAACCCTCTGCCATCTAGAAAAACCCCTAGGTAAGGCATCAGTACGCCAAACTGACCGAAATAAAACAGATAGGTAATTGCGAGTAGAATTAAATTAGAGGTTGAGAAAGCGGATTTAGGCAATGAGACCCCTTATATTAAGTAATGGATAACAAACAGGCTGTTAGGCCTGTCCTGCAATAATAGGTGTAGTGCTTTGCACATCCGCATTTTGTCCGCGATGTCTAAGCAAATGATCCATCACTACTAAAGCCATCATAGCTTCAGCAATAGGCACTGCCCTGATACCCACACAAGGGTCGTGTCTGCCTTTAGTGATCACTTCAGCGGTTTTGCCATGCACGTCTATGGTTTCACCGGGAATGCTAATACTTGAAGTAGGTTTAAGTGCCATATGCACTACTAAATCTTGACCTGTTGATATACCACCTAACACACCACCAGAGCGGTTTGAGGCAAATCCTTCTGGGGTTAATGCATCGCGATGTTCGCTACCTTTTTGCTCGACCGTAGCAAAACCATCACCTACTTCTACGCCCTTAACGGCGTTAATGCCCATCATGGCATGAGCTAAGTCGGCATCTAATCTGTCAAAAATAGGCTCACCCAAACCAACAGGCATATTAGTAGCGACTACTGATACTTTCGCACCAATGGAATCACCTTGCTTTTTAAGATCACGCATATAGGCATCAAGGGCTTTAATTTTGCTCTCATCAGGGCAAAAGAAGGGATTGGTATTAATGAATTCGTAATCAATGATTTCGGCCTTAATCGGCCCTAATTGCGACAAATAACCATGAATTTCCACACCATGCCGTTGTTTGAGATATTTCTTAGCCACACCACCAGCTGCAACACGTATAGCCGTTTCGCGCGCCGAAGAACGGCCACCACCACGATAATCACGCAGTCCATATTTTTGCTGATAGGTATAATCTGCATGTCCGGGTCTAAAGGTATCTTTAATTTTAGAATAATCGTTGCTACGCTGATCGTTGTTGTGGATAAGCAGTCCAATACTGGTACCTGTGGTTTTACCTTCAAATACACCAGACAAAATTTTCACTTCATCTTCTTCACGTCTGGCTGTGGTGTAACGCGACGTACCGGGCTTACGCCTGTCCAAGTCACCTTGTAAATCTTCTGCAGACAACTCTAATCCGGGAGGACAGCCATCGATAATGCCACCAATAGCAATACCATGGCTTTCGCCAAAGGTGGTGACGGTGAATAATTTACCGAAGGTATTACCAGCCATAATATTAAAATCCTATTGTTTTAAATGCTTATCTTTTAGATGAGTCTATTTTAATGGTCAACCGAGCGCCAGTACTCAACTAAATCGTTCTTGTTTATAGCAAACACACCGTGTCCGCCATTTTCAAATTCTACCCATTGAATAGGCAATTCTGGGTAACGAGAGTACATGTGCACTTCGCTATTACCTACTTCAACAAATAACCAACCGTTATCCGATAAATGGCTTGGAGCCTGACGTAGAATATTGTCGACTAAATCCAGCCCATCTGCGCCTGCTGCCAAAGCCAACTCTGGCTCGTGATGAAACTCTTCTGGCAAGTCGTGCATATCTTCTGCATCCACATAGGGTGGATTACTCACAATCAAATCATACTGTTGACCTTGCAACGCCGCCATCAAATCAGAATTAATGGGATAAACTCTGTGGTTCAATTCATGTTCAGTGATATTCAGTTCCGCTACATCAAGGGCATCTTGGCTAATATCCACAGCGTCCACCTGCGCCTCTTCAAATGCATAAGCTAAAGCGATAGCAATACAGCCACCACCAGTGCATAAATCCAAAACATGCTGAGGTTCGCTATCGCCAATCCACTCTTCAAAGTGGTTTTGAATAAGTTCTGCAATAGGTGAACGCGGGATAAGCACTCGCTCATCCACAAAAAATGGCAAATCACAGAACCATGCTTGATTAGTCAAATAAGGCACCGGAATGCGCTCATCAGTACGGCGTTTAACTATTTCGACAATCTTAAATTTTTCCGCTTTAGTTAAACGACTATGAAACAATTGATCGCCGGTTTGTAGTGTTAAGTCTTGATGCAAATGCAATAGCTGTAAAACTAAACTAACCGCTTCATCCCAAGGGTTATCTGTACCATGACCGTAGAATAATCCTGCCTGATTAAAACAACTCACCGACCACCTCACCATATCTAAGATGGTGTGTAAGTCTTCGGCTATCTGTTCGGCGTCTATTTCGGAAA
>QIJM01000064.1 GCA_003232445.1 Paraglaciecola arctica | reverse complement strand
ACAGGCATTGGTCAGCCCTTCGGCGCCATTTTTTATTTATAGAAAGCACTTGCATATAAAGACATAACATTATAATTATAGTACTCTTTTTCCTTAGACACAAAGGAATGAAAAAGAAAACATGGATTCAATTCAAATCGAACGCCTTGATCATCATGGCATCGTTGCCGGTATTATCGATGAACTAAAGATTGTTGAAATTATTGACGGGCAAATCGACGCCGACCCACAAGAGGAAGTCTCAACAGGTGAAGTCGTGAAAGCCATGATCATTAATGGTTTAGGGTTTTCTAATCGACCCTTGGTTCTAACGCCCCAGTTCTTTGAAAACTTGCCGATGGAAGCATTATTTCGTGAAGGCGTTAGCGCAAGTCATTTTAATCGCTATAAATTAGGTCGTAGCCTGGACAAGGTTTTTGATTATGGCTGTGAGTTATTGTTTAGCACGGTAGCCACCTTCGGTTGCCGTCAGGAAAAGGTGGATCAACGTTTTAACTTGCTCGATTCAACTAGTTTTTCCCTGACAGGTGACTATTCAACAGAAGAAAACAAGACCGCCATTCATATCACTCATGGGCATTCTAAAGATCATCGACCTGATCTGAAACAAGTGATGTTGGAATTAATGGTTTCTCAAGATGGAGGCGTGCCTTTTGTGAGTAAAAATTGGGATGGTAATGGGTCTGACAATGTCATATTTGAACAACGCGCTGCTGGCCTTATCGATGAATTTAAAGCCAGCGAAGCACCGCGATATTTGGTTGGCGATAGCAAGCTTTATCATAAAAAAGCGAAAGATACGCTCGCTCAAATTTCTTTCATTACACGCATCCCCAGCAGCCTTAAGCTTGAAGGCGATGTTATTAATCAAGCGCTATCAGACCCATTGCAATGGATTGATATGGGTAAAAAAAATCGCTATCAGCGCTTTGATTTATGCCACTACGGGATGGAGCAACGTTGGATTGTGGTTCATTCACAAGCCGCGTTGAGTCGTGCGAGATCAACGTTAATTCGTCGACAAGAAAAGGAAAGTGACCAAATTGAAAAGCTGTTATTTCATCTTCAAGCGAAACGTTTTGAATCAAAAATCGCCGCAGAAAGCGCATTAAATGAATTAACAAAGACGTGGAAACTTCATCGGGTAGATGACGTTTCATTGATGCAACACAAACGTTATAGTAAGAAAGGTAGGCCCGGCAAGACAACGAAAGCAACCGGTATTCTATGGCAAATTCATGCAACGTATAACGTAGATAAAGAGAGCATTGAGGGCCAGGCTCAACACAACGCCTGCTTTGTGATAGGAACCAATATCAACGCCGATGAGCTGACCGATATTGAGGTGTTTCAGGGCTATAAAAGTCAATCAAACGTTGAAGGCGGGTTTCGATTTTTAAAGGATCCGCTGTTCTTTGTGTCATCACTTTTTCTTAAAAAAACTTCCCGAATTGAAGCATTGCTAATGATAATGACATTGTCTCTTTTCGTTTACTCCATTGCGCAAAGGCGTATTCGAAAAAACCTAGACGCAGAGAAAGAAACGATTCCCAATCAGATAAACCAACCCGTTCAACGCCCAACATTGCGCTGGATTTTTCAATTATTTGAAGGCATTCACTACATTAGGCAGCACATCGACAATACGATAAAAATAGTCGTTGATAGACTGAATGATCTTCGACTAAAAATATTGCGATTGCTGGGGCCGGCTGTGTGCAGGATATATCAAATTTCTGCGGAAGGGGGCTGATCAATGTCTGTTTGAATGTAAATGACTACTTTTGACCGTTTGTGAGTAGCAGCTTTTCTGTCAATTCATATCATGATCAGCGATTGACTATAGAAATTAATTACAAAGAGGTTAAAAATGAAAATGTTAGGCTTGGTTTTGCTATTTTGGTGCGTGAGTATTGCAAGTGCATCGGCTCAAAATGTGGAAGAAGTGCTAAAGCATTATATGGATGCATGGGGTGAGCACAGCATTTCTAAAATCGATTCTTTTTTTGCTGATGATGTTATCTGGTACGACTTATCATCAGACACAACAACAAAAGGAAAAGAAAAAGTAAGTAAGGCAATTACTGACGCATTTATGGGCTATGTTCCTAATATGTATTGGGTGAAATCTGGTGATGTTTTTGTTAGTGGGAATACTGTAATTTATGAATGGACTTATGGTGGTACCTTTAATGGAAAGTGGGGTGATAATGATATTGAAGGTAAAGATTTTGCGATTAAAGGGATTAGTACAACGACAATAAATAACAGAGGAAAAATTATCTCTCAAAAGGACTATTATGATGTTGATAGCTTTAAACGAGCATTAGGGATAATTAAATGAGTGTCATCGTTATTTTAGAAGCGGGTGTAAAGGTCAGAGAAGAATCTAGGTTGCTCTCTCAATACCCGCCAGAAAGGACAAAAGGTTTTATCAATATTCATATCTACACAGAAAATGTATTAATAAGGAGAGTTTGAATGTCTAAAAAAATACTTGTTACCGGCGCCAGCGGTGAATTTGGAAAACTAACCACAAAAAAACTAATTGATGATGGACATAGCGTTGTTGCATCAATAAGAGAGCCAAAAGATAGAAATAAGTCTTCGGCAAATGAATTAAAAGCAATGGGTGCACATATCGTAGAAATTGATGTAACTAATGATAACAGTGTTGTCGATGGTGTAAGGCTTGCCATAGAAATGGCTGGCGGCCTAGATGTCGTGGTCAATAATGCAGGCATTGGTGCGTTTGGAATTCACGAAACCTTTACCGATAAGGATTGGCAAAAGATATTTGATGTAAATGTCTTTGGTGTGCAAAGAATTAATCGGGCAGTACTTCCTCATATGCGAGAGAAAAAATCTGGTTTGTTAATACATGTCTCTAGTCTAATTGGACGTATGGTGCTACCTTTTTGGGGAGCATATAGCGCCTCTAAATGGGCGCTTGAAGCTTTAGCAGAAACCTATCGTGTTGAACTTTCAAAATTTGGTATTGAATCGTGCATTGTTGAACCAGGAGCATATCCAACAACATTTTTTGAAGGATTAATGAAGCCTAGCGATCCATTTCGTAATAATAATTATGAAGGTTTGGACCAGTTTGCTAAAGAGTTTTCTGATGGTTTTGGGAAGGCTTTAGAATCGAATACACAACAAAACTCACAAAATGTGGCAGATGCTATTTCCATAGTGATTAACACACCTGCGGATCAAAGAAAGTTTAGAACTGTGGTAGATGAAATGGGGATGGGTGATTATATTGATGATTATAATGATCAGCATGAACAATTTACTTTAGAGATATTTAAGAAATTTGGTATAGAAAATATGCTGAAGTTACAAACACAGAAAGATGTTTAGGTGTTATGCTCTTACGGATATAAAGCATATTTGAAAACATTCGAATAATAAATACACACCAAGTAAAAAAGCTAACACATATGAGCCATAACGCTGTCAATAGGCACTAGTCATCTTTTTCAGCTCTTTTAAGAACTAAAATAAAAGTCAATTTATAAAATC
>QIJM01000195.1 GCA_003232445.1 Paraglaciecola arctica | reverse complement strand
AAACTAAAATCATCAAGAAGTTAGGTGGCGGTATCCGCTTGGCTCTAGCTCAGTATCGTGAATTGGCGGCGTTCTCGCAGTTCGCATCTGATCTTGATGACGCAACTCGTGCTCAACTTGAGCATGGTGAGCGCGTAATGGAGTTAATGAAGCAAAACCAATATGCACCACTTTCCGTTGCAGATATGGGTGTTTCATTGTTTGCTGTTGAAAAAGGGCATCTTAAAGACATTGAGCTAGATAAAATTCTAGATTTTGAAGCTTCTTTACACTCTTATATGAACAGTGAACACAGCGAGCTAATGAACACTATCAATACAACAGGTAATTTCGACAAAGAAATTGAAGCCACTCTAAGTGAAGCTTTAAAGAAATTTAAAGCAACACAAACGTGGTAATCAATTGGGCCACTGCGCTTTTATTATGAGCAAGGTGGTCACTATGTTGAATAATCGGAGATAGAGTTTATGGCTAGCGGTAAAGAGATAAAAGGTAAGATTGGCAGTATTAAAAATACTCAGAAGATCACCAGCGCTATGGAAATGGTGGCTGCGTCTAAAATGAAAAAGGCGCAAAACCGTATGGCTTCAGGTCGTCCATATGCTAAGAATATTCTAAATGTCATCGGTCACCTAGCAAACGCTAACCTTGAATATCGCCATCCTTATTTGGAAGAACGCGAAGTAAAACGTGTTGGTTATATTGTGATTTCAACTGATCGTGGGTTATGTGGTGGTTTAAACACCAACGAATTCAAATTAGTAGTGAAAGATGCAAAAAAATGGCAAGAACAAGGTGTTCAAACCGATTTTGCTGCATTAGGTGCTAAGTCTGTTGCATTTTTTAACCGTTTTGGTGGCAATGTTTTAGCCGCTGAGTCTGGTCTAGGTAATACGCCATCTATCGATGAAATCATTGGTTTGGTACGTATTATGTTAGATGCATATAGTGACGGCAAAATAGACCGTTTATGTTTGGTGTTTAATAAGTTTGTAAATACCATGTCGCAAGAGCCGCAAATCGATCAATTGTTGCCTTTGCCTAAATCTGAACAAAAAGAATCACAACACAGTTGGGACTATATATACGAACCTGATCCAAAACCTATCCTAGATATGTTATTGGTTCGATTTATTGAGTCTCAAGTATATCAAGGCGTGGTTGAAAATGGCGCTTCTGAGCAAGCTGCTCGTATGGTGGCCATGAAAGCGGCTACCGATAACGCGGGTGACATCATTGATGACTTGCAATTGATATATAACAAAGCGCGTCAAGCAGCAATCACACAAGAAATCAGTGAGATTGTAAGCGGCGCGGCAGCGGTTTAGGCAATGATTTTAGAATTTAAGAGGAATTAACATGAGTCATGGTAAGGTCGTCCAAATAATTGGCGCCGTAGTGGATATTGAATTTCCACAAGATTCGGTTCCAAAAATATATGACGCATTGCGAATTACCGAAGGTGATTTGCAAGGTTTGACCCTGGAAGTACAACAGCAATTAGGTGGTGGCGTAGTACGTACCATCGCAATGGGTTCCACAGACGGTTTACGTCGTGGCCTAGCTGTTGAAAACAGTGGTGAAGCAATTCAGGTTCCAGTGGGTACAGCCACATTAGGTCGTATCATGGATGTATTGGGTAACCCAATTGACGAAGCAGGTCCTATTGGTGAAGAAGAGCGTATGTCTATTCACCGTGAAGCGCCTACTTATGAAGAGCAATCAAGTTCAGTTGAACTGCTAGAAACAGGCATCAAAGTTATCGACTTGGTTTGTCCGTTTGCTAAAGGTGGTAAAGTTGGATTGTTTGGTGGTGCCGGTGTGGGTAAAACCGTCAATATGATGGAACTGATCCGTAACATCGCTATCGAGCACAGCGGCTACTCAGTATTTGCTGGTGTTGGTGAGCGTACTCGTGAAGGTAACGATTTCTATCACGAAATGAACGAATCAAACGTACTAGATAAAGTATCGCTAGTATACGGCCAAATGAATGAGCCTCCTGGAAACCGTTTACGTGTTGCCTTGACAGGTTTAACCATGGCGGAAAAATTCCGTGATGAAGGTCGTGACGTATTGTTCTTTGTAGATAATATTTATCGTTATACTCTAGCAGGTACAGAAGTATCTGCGCTACTAGGTCGTATGCCATCAGCAGTAGGTTATCAGCCTACCCTAGCTGAAGAAATGGGTGTACTACAAGAGCGTATCGCATCAACTAAGACAGGTTCAATCACCTCAATCCAAGCGGTATACGTACCTGCGGATGATTTGACCGATCCATCACCTGCAACAACCTTTGCTCACTTAGATGCAACAGTTGTATTGTCACGTGATATTGCGTCTTTGGGTATCTATCCAGCGGTTGATCCACTTGATTCGACTTCACGTCAACTTGACCCACTTGTTATTGGTCAAGAACATTACGACGCAGCGCGTGGTGTGCAATCAGTATTGCAACGTTATAAAGAATTAAAAGATATCATCGCTATCTTAGGTATGGATGAACTTTCTGAAGAAGATAGGCTTTCAGTATCACGAGCTCGTAAAATTCAGCGTTTCTTGTCACAACCTTTCTTCGTAGCAGAAGTATTTACGGGTTCACCTGGTAAATATGTTTCTTTGAAAGACACCATCAGTGGTTTTAGCGGCATCTTGAATGGTGATTTTGATCACCTACCAGAGCAAGCTTTCTACATGGTTGGGTCGATAGAAGAAGCGAGCGAGAAAGCCAAAAACATGTAATTTCAGCCTTTTAGTTCAGATTGTTGTTTGAACTAAAAGGTTATGCAAATAACTTGTTTTTAATTGGAGGTTTTTTTATGGCAATGACAGTACAACTAAACGTAGTAAGCGCTGAGGCCAGTATTTTTTCTGGTCTAGTCGAAATTATTCAGGTTACAGGTAGTCAAGGTGAACTAGGAATACTTCCTGGCCATGCCCCTTTATTAACGACACTAATGCCCGGAATGGTACGTCTGGTTAAGCAACACGGTGATGAAGAAATAATTTACATCAACGGTGGTGTACTAGAAGTACAACCTGATATTGTAACTGTATTGGCCGATACCGCTATTCGTGCAGAAGAGATGCGAAAAAACGCGCCGAGGAACATATCGCCAACCCAGGTGCCGATTTTGAATACGCCGAAGCAGCCATGGAGCTAGCTGAAGCCATGGCCCAGTTAAAGTTGATCCGGAAACTGCACAAGTAATCAGAAATGAAATACTTAAAAACCCAGCCAAACGCTGGGTTTTTTGTGTTTAATATATTTCAGCTCGCCAATACTCTGATCAAACATGAAAATGTGGATCTATGTCACCCAGAAATGGCCATTCCCTTTCAAAGGGCTAGAACGAAGAGTGAAAGTCGTTGGTGCTCTCCCTTCGGGCGAGGTTTAAAGGCACCTACTCTGCGTTGCCTGAACTCAAAATAGGTCAACTATTCTTTCTCAAGCGCCTTGATTAGTTGTCTTTAAATCTC
This sequence comes from Paraglaciecola arctica, assembly GCA_003232445.1. Classification (GTDB taxonomy): domain Bacteria; phylum Pseudomonadota; class Gammaproteobacteria; order Enterobacterales; family Alteromonadaceae; genus Paraglaciecola; species Paraglaciecola arctica_A. The sequence goes on along the minus strand of QIJM01000195.1, from coordinate 3,134 downwards.
GCTGAGTGGCTAATTGTTAGGATGGATTGATATAAAACGTATGTCCTATGGTGATTATCTTGTCGATAACTAGTTGACTTCGGTTAAATCACATCTTATGCGTTAAATATAATTCAATACCATCTATTGCATCAAATTAAATGCAATAATTTTAAATCATGCTAAGGTTTGTGTATGTCATTTCACCGAATATCATTGTTATGCAAAGTGACTCAGATAATTTGTTACTAGAAATTGGTCAGTTAATTAAAAAAATGCGGGCTAAATGTATGGATCAAACTGAACTGGGTAAGCGGGTGGGTGTTAGCCGTACTACCATTTCTGCTATTGAGCGTGGTGTGGGGGTTAATGCAAAAGCGTTGTTTGATGTGTTGGCTTTTTTAGAATTAACCGATGTGATCCGAATTGCCATTAACCAGCAATTGCAAATTGAAGATAAAGGGCCTCTACGTAAGCTAAGAAAACCTCTTGTAGAGTTATCTAATGATTTCTAAAGCTTACGTGTTTGTCGATGGGCTAGAAAGCATGCCTGTAGTTTGCGGTGTGGCGACGATTAATGATAAAGCACGTTATGGTGAGTTTCGTTACGGTAAAAGTTTTTTAGCAAGAAAAGATGCTTTCCCACTCGATCCCGTAAACCTTCCTTTGTCTGATGCTCTTTTTACGGTGCGTAATCCTAAAGGTATATTTGGTGTTTTGTCTGATGCAGGGCCTGATTCTTGGGGTGAAAAAGTCATTCTTTCTTTGCATAAAACTAAACCTCAAAATGCACTAGAGTTTTTGTTGGCTGGTTCGGGTATGGGGGTTGGGGCGTTAGTTTTTAGCTTATCAAGTACCGCTTCAAAGTTAAAAAAGAATCGAAATACCTTAGGTGACTTACCGACACTTTTTAAAGCAAAAGATGCGCTTTTAAATGATCAAACCATTCCGAAAGAAGCTCAAAAAGCATTTGAATACGGTTCAAGTATGGGCGGTGCTAGGCCAAAAACCACGGTTGTTGATGGTGATATCGCATATTTAGTTAAATTTAACCGACCCGATGATTTATTTAATCATGTGAAAGTTGAACATGCGACTATGAGAATGTTGGCAGAATTGCCCTGTACAGTAGCGGACACTCAGGTTAAACGGATCTTAAACAGTGATGTACTTTTGGTTAAACGTTTTGAGCAATATGGTACAAAACCAACGCATCATTTTATCAGTGCGAATGCGTTAATTAATACCTCGGTGATCACCCCTGAAATATTATCAAAACAATATAGTTATGGATTTATTGCTGAAGTGATCCAAAAATTTGGCAGTGAACCTGAAGATATGTCTGAGCTATTCCATCGTATGGTATTTAACGTATTTATTGGCAATACAGATGATCATACTCGTAACCATGGCATGTTATTTTCGTTGCTAGATAGAGATTGGAGGTTATCTCCTGCTTATGATGTATTGCCTATCAATGCGAGTGGTCAACATGGCTTAGGTATCGGTGATAATGGCCGTGAAGGTTCAATAGAAAACTTATTATCCCAGTCTCAACGTTTTGGTTTAAAACGATTTAAAGCACAGCGGATCATTGATGATGTAAAAGAATTGACCTTAGAATGGCCAAGTTATTTTGCTAAGTTAAATGTGGGTGAAGGCGATTTGGAGCGCTTAAAAGGCATAATACCTAGCGTTTTTACTGAATAATAGAAAAAGGGAAGCGCTATTTAATCCACAATTCAAAATAAACTGTAAATCTGTTGATGGAATTTTTTCACAACTTTCACTGTCTTTAGTTGTATCGTTTTTTGGGGAAATATATGAAATACAAATTACTAACCGCTTTACTATTAAGCTCTATGTTTACCGCCTCTCAAGCCACTGCTGATAAAGCTGTCTTTGCTGGTGGTTGTTTCTGGTGTATGGAGTCAGACTTTGAAAAGCTTGAAGGGGTAACTGATGTTATCTCTGGTTTTACGGGCGGTACTTTAGAAAACCCCACTTATGGTGGTAATCATACTGGTCATTATGAAGCTATTGAAATTACTTACGACCCTAGCAAGGTGACTTATCAAGGTTTACTCGACCATTACTGGGTCAATATCGACCCTTTTGATGATCGTGGGCAATTTTGTGACAAAGGATTTAGCTACTTAAGTGCAATTTTTGTTGGTAACGAAGCTGAAAGAGAAATGGCTGAGGCGTCAAAGAAAAAAGTGACAGGGCAATTTTTAGGGCAAAAAGTGGTGACCCCAATTTTGACTTCTTCTACTTTTTACCCGATAAAAGGTGACGAGAGTTATCACCAAGATTATTACAAAAACAACCCTGTACGGTACAAATTGTACCGCTGGAATTGTGGCCGTGATCAGCGCTTAAAAGAAATTTGGGGTGATAAAGCGAAGCACTGATTTCGGATGTTAATGATTATTATGAAAAGTTTCGTGCTGTTGTTTTTCTTATTACCTTCATTAGCTTTTTCAGCCAGTGAATACGAGTTTGACCTGCATAGCCAGGTTCAACAGGTGTTGGCCGAAGAAAATTTGGTCGGCACTAGTTGGGCGCTCGTTGATAGTGGCAAGCTTGATAACAGCCAAGTAACGCTCGGTTCGGTCGGTTTTGCCAACAAAGCCACCAATATTACTTTGTTGCCTTCGCACAAACTGCATGTTGGCTCCATCACCAAAACCCTGCTGGCCAGTGGGGTGTTGGTGTTGGTCAGTGCGGGTGAGTTGTCGCTTGATGCCAAGGTGTCTGGCCTCTTGCCAGGTATTGGGTTTAACAATCCATGGCAAGCCACCCATCCGATATTGGTCAGGCATTTGCTCGACCACACCTCGGGTTTGCAAGATGCGCGTTTTTGGCATCTGTTTAATACCAGCGCTAAGGCCGACTCGCCTTTGCAGCGGATTTTTGAGATTGAGCCTGCATTGCTCCAAGTCAGAACCGAGCCAGGCAGTCAATTTGGTTATTCGAATCTGTCATTTAACCTACTAGCTATGGTGGCAATACCTTGGGTTTTCGCGGTATGTTGTGTGTGTTCCCCGAGCAGCAAAAAGGCTTTTTTGTGATGGTCAACGCCGACAGCGAAACCGCCGATTATGGTCGCCTAGATCAGTTAATGATTAAAACGTTGGGAGTTAAACCAGCAC
>QIJM01000368.1 GCA_003232445.1 Paraglaciecola arctica | reverse complement strand
AATCATCAAATACGTGGGGAAATTCCGCCATAGCATCAGCTAAGGTGTGACCTTCTACTACTTTGCTGCGCACCGCCATCATCATATTTTTTTGGCGCGGTTTTTCACATTGCTCAGCAACCGCCAGTAAGGCTTCTTCGATAGGTAAAGAAGCTTCAACTAAAGTTGATAGTTGACGGGTGAGTAGCGATAAATCTGCTGCAGATATGCTGTTTTTAAATAAGCTAAAGCCAGCTTGTGACTTGCGTTCTTTTTCAGCCACTTGCTCAACTTGCATGGGTATTAACCCTTGTTCGCGCAATTGCTGGCGTATTTGCCTTGGGTTATCACCCTCTAAAACACCCTTTTTATTTTTGCCACCTTTATCCATGGCCTGATATGCATAAGCAGCCATTTAGTCTTCCCTTGTGACTCGCAACACTTCTTCAAGTGAGGTAAAGCCTAACAATACTTTGCCACAGCCATCATCGCGAATGCTCGGTGTGTTTTGGCGAATATACTTTTCAATGGCTTGCTCGCCATGACCATTGTGTATGAGTTCTCGTATATCGTCGTCTACCACCAATAATTCGTGAATACCTGTTCTGCCACGATAGCCAGTTTGATTACAAGCGGCACAGCCTTTAGGTGAATGAATCGCGTGGCCAGAGGCATCTGCTGATTTTAAGCCTAAAATCTCACACTCTTGCACACTGGGGATATGTGGGGTTTTACAATCTGGGCATAAAGTCCGCACCAGACGTTGCGACAATACTGCCAATAAACTTGAAGAAAGCAGAAAAGGTTCAATACCCATATCTTCCAAGCGGGTGATGGCACCGGCAGCGGTGTTGGTGTGCAAAGTTGACATCACTAAGTGGCCGGTTAAACTGGCTTGCACGCTGATTTGTGCTGTTTCTAAATCTCGAATTTCACCGACCATGATCACATCAGGATCTTGACGCAATATTGCTCGCAGCCCCCTAGCAAAGGTCATGTCGACCTTGGCGTTAACCTGTGCTTGACCAATGCCTTGCAAATCAAATTCTATTGGGTCTTCAACCGTTAAAATATTGCGATCTTTGGAATTAATTTCACTTAAGCCCGCATACAAAGTGGTGGATTTACCTGAACCTGTAGGGCCTGTGACCAAGATAATGCCGTGGGGTTTCCGCACTAAACCAGAAAAGAAACCGCGGTTGGTCTTAGTCATGCCTAAGTCTTTCAAGTTTAGGCGTACGTTGTTTTTATCGAGTAAACGTAGTACTACACGTTCACCATGGCTAGAAGGCATAGTGGATACCCGTACATCAACAGCCCTGCCTGCAATACGCAAGGTAATACGGCCATCCTGTGGAACACGTTTTTCTGCAATGTCCATTTTAGACATAACTTTGATACGGGATACTAACATCGAGGCCATTTTACGATTTGGACGTAAAATTTCTCGCAAAACCCCATCTACTCTAAAACGTACTAAAAGCTGGGTTTCGAAGGTTTCGATATGAATATCTGACGCGCCTTCCTTGATGGCTTCACCCAGCATGGCGTTGATGAGTTTGATAATGGGCGCGTCATCTTCGCTTTCTAACAAATCTTCGGTGTCGGGCAATTCTTCGGCAAGACTAAACAAATCACTTTCGTTGCCTATGTCTTCCATTAACTGCTTGGCTGCAGATGAATCACGTTGGAAGGCACTGGTTAAAATGGACTCAAACTTATCGAGTTCGATTTCTTTAAGGCGAAATTCCGCGCCTAAAAAGCGCCTGACTTCAGAAAACACCTGAAATTCAGTATCTTGAGTATGATACAAAATAGCCGGTTTTTCGCCCGTATCAAGCAATACTTGATGACGTTTCGCAAAACTAAAAGCCAACTGTTTGTGCTCAGGCTCGTCAATAGGCGTATCGAGATCGGTGCCTGACTCTAGCAATGCCTGCTCTTCGGCATCCACTGCGCTTAGGTGGGCGGCTGGCATAACTAGTCGTTATCCTCTTTTTTGGCTTTGTTCATAATATATTCTTCAAAAGAAGGTGGCAGACTTAATTTATCATCCCACTCTGGCAAAGATGGGCCTTCGGTAAAGGGCATTAACGGAATACCTTGTGACTGTCGTTTTAGTTGCTGAGCACGAATATATTGGTATTTTTTATGGCTAATTTCATTCATGGTCACGCCATCACGTATTATGGTGGGGCGAATAAATACCATCAAGTTACGTTTGCTGACACTAATAGTCGTTGACTTAAACAAGTTGCCAATGATCGGGATGTCCCCTAATAACGGCACTTTAGAGATACTTTCTTGTACAGCGTCATCGATTAATCCGCCCAGTACTATGGTGCCGCCATCCTCTACTATGACAGAGGTTTTAATTTCACGCTTATTGATAAGGATATCTACTGAAGTAGCACCGCTGACGCTAGACACTTCTTGCTCAATTAACATTTGCACCGCATCGCCTTCGTTTATTTGTGGGGTCACTTTTAACTTAATACCCACTTCTTGACGCTCGACAGACTGAAAAGGATTCGAGTTGCCTGAGCCCGTCGTTGAGCCAGTAATAATAGGTACTTCTTGACCCACTATAAAAAAGGCTTCTTCGTTATCCATAGTGGTGAGATGAGGTGTGGCAAGAAGATTTGAGTTGGTATCTGTGCTAACCGCTTGTAATACTGCACCCCAGCCACCTTTAACAAAACCCGCTATCATACCGTTCACGCCACCTAATAAACTAGCCAGCGGTTCGAAATTTGCTTCTCTGGTACGTTGTCTTTCAGTAACTGTACCAGTTTCAGAACCTATTATATTGTCAGTAATAATCCTGTCTCGTGCCTGTTCTGCCGCTACGGCAAGAGAGCCTATGCCAGCTACACCATTATTAAACTGCGTGCCGCCGCCTTTTTCACTGCCAAACTGCACACCTAAAGTGGTGCCGTCACCTTCAAATACTTCAACAATAATGGCTTCCACTAGTACTTGCGCACGGCGTATATCTAACTTGCGTATCACGTCTTCAAGCGATCGCATCATATCTGGTTCAGCTGTTATGACTAGTGCGTTTGAGTCTTCATGTGAATCAATGCTGATGCCACGATTGGTGGCTTGACGACCCTTAGTTGCGCCTTTTGTATCTGCTTGAATACTGGCGCTTACCCCTTGTAATACGTTGACTAAATCTTCTGCTTTAGCGTAATTCAAAAAGATAACACGAGTATTACCACTGGTTTCTAATTCAGAGTCCATGCGCTCTATTAAATTAATCAAGCGTTTACGAGCTTTAATATCACCACTGACGATGATGCTGTTGGTTCTATCATCAGCAACTACCCTAGGAGCTGATTTACCCGCTGTGTTGGCTTTGCCTTGAGACTTATTGATGCTGTCGATAATGCGCACTAGCTCGGTAGCAGAGGCGTATTCTAATTTAACAATTTCGACTTCTTCGTCACCTGCTTGGTCGACGCGTTCAATAATTTCAGCTAAGCGATTAACCACAGCAGCGCGACCGGTGAGCATCATCACATTGGACGGATCATGACTCACTACG
>QIJM01000514.1 GCA_003232445.1 Paraglaciecola arctica | reverse complement strand
TTTAGTTCATAGAGTTTACTAGATAGCATGTTGATATTTTATTTAATATCAAAGAGTTAAGTCTTAAGTAAGTGCCATTCGGGTCAGAGTAAAATAAATATGATATAGAAATCGGTCGCACAGTTGCCGAGGGGGCAGGGCAGCTAAGCCAGTTTATTTATGATGGTAAAGACCGCCAAATAGAGATAAAACGCCAAGACGATAACGGCGTATTCCAAAGCTATCAAATCGTCACCTACGATAGCCGCAATCAATTGCTAAGCCAAACCGATGCTCTGGGCCGGACAACGAGCTACAGCTATGACCCAGAAGGGCGGATGCTACAGGTTACCGACCCTGCCAATAACAGCACCCAATTTGCCTATGATGCCCGCAGCAACCGCACCCAAATGACCGATACCCTGGGCCGGGTCATAACTTACAGCTATGATGAACTAAACCGCCTGCTCACAGAAAACCAACAAAGCCTTAACGCCATAACCCAATATAGCTACGATGCAGCCAGTAATCTCACCTCGGTAACTGATCCTGAGTCCCAGCGCACCAACTACAGTTATGATACGCTATCAAGAAGAACCCAAGAAACCCGCCTCCTGGGCCAAAGCCTTGAGGCTGATCTATTCATGAATGAGCATCTTGAGCCTATAATTTCCAATAGCTGCGTTGGCAAGCACTACCAATAGCGTTGCTATTACTAGCACTTTCCGCCTTGCTCTTGAAAATTATAAATCTCTATATAAGTCCTTGGTATTGGGTATATCAGGCTGGAACCACGATCAAAGTGTTCAAGGTCAGGTTTCAATAGTTGTAATATTTGGGGTCTAATATTTAGGGTAAGCCCACATATATTTTCCTGTGAGAACTCAGGTTTAACGATTAGTGTAGATTTCAAGGTATTCGTGAAGAATACTTTCTTGTAAACTGTTTATAACTCTCTTAATATAATGAGCATTAAGAATCTAAACAAGGGTTAAAATATATATGTTAAACAAGCAAGTTAAACTGAACGCAAGACCAATAGGCCTTCCTAAACTCTCAGGCTGGGATATCGCGGATACTAATGTTGAGCCAATTACAGAAGGCCAAATTCTGGTTAAAATATTGATGCTTTCTATTGATCCTGCTATGCGGGGTTGGATGAATGAAGGAAAATCCTATATAGAACCTGTCGGCATAGGTGAAGTTATGCGAGCAGGCGGCATTGGAGTTGTTGTTGAATCTAAGGACGATTCTTTTAAACTAGGTGAACATGTTACCGGCATGCTCGGAGTACAACAGTTCACTACTCTGACAGCAAAAGAGCTCACAAAACTTGACGCTTCTTTGGCACCTTTGCCGCTGTATTTAAGCACATTAGGTATGCCAGGGATGACTGGGTACTTCGGTTTACTAAATACTGGCCAACCAAAAGAGGGTGAAACGGTTGTTGTCTCAGGTGCCGCAGGTGCTGTTGGCTCAGTTGTAGGTCAGATTGCTAAAATCAAAGGCTGTCGCGTTGTTGGAATTGCTGGCGGTGAGGATAAGTGTAACTATTTAGTCGATGAATTAGGCTTTGACGCTGCAATCGATTACAAATCAGAAGACATCTCAAAAGCACTTAGAACGCATTGCCCCAAAGGGATCGACGTATTTTTTGACAACGTGGGTGGAGAAACTTTGGATGCCGTCTTGGCTCAAATCAGATTCAAAGCAAGAATTGTTATCTGCGGTGCTATCTCTCAATACAACAACACAACAGCCATCAAAGGCCCCAGTAACTACCTCTCTCTATTAGTCAATCGCGCTCGAATGGAGGGTATCGTCGTATTCGATAATGCCGGTCACTACAAAGAAGCCGCTATTGAGATGGCAGGGTGGATAGCCTCAGGAAAACTCAAAAGCCGAGAACATATAGAGCAAGGCTTGGAAAACTTTCCTGAGGTTTTACTTAAATTATTTAGAGGTGAAAACTTCGGCAAATTAATCTTAAAAATAGCTGATGAGTGATTTCCTCATGCACAGTAACCGCCATCAATGGGAATTGCTGTACCCGTTATAAATTTCGAGGCATCACTGCATAACCAGGCAATGGCTGCTGCGATTTCTTCAGGCTCTCCTAGACGTTGCATCGGGTTAGATTCAGCTGCCTTTGTAACGACGTCTGGAGCAGCTTGTTGAAGGGCTTCAAACATTGGGGTTCTGATGGGACTTGGACAAAGGGCATTCACTCGAATGTTGTATTTCGCATACTCGACGGCGGCGGTCTTTGTTAATCCGATGACACCATGTTTACTGGCAGAATAGGCGCCAAAAAATGCCGCCGAATTCAAACCCGCAACAGAAGCCATATTAATGATAGTGCCACCGCCTTTACGGGACATTATATCCAATTCATGCTTCATGCAAAGCCAAGTGCCTTTTAAGTTGATATTAATGACTCTGTCAAAGGTTTCTTCGTCAATCTTTGCCAAAGGTAACAAAGAATGGGCAATACCTGCATTGTTAATAGCACAATCTAGCTTCGGATATTGTTGGTCAATCATTTCAAAAAGAGCTTCAACTCCCTCAGCCTTGCTGATATCAACCTCTGTAAAAGTGCAGGGGTAATCCTCAGCGGCCAGTTCCTTTGCTAAGATCTCACCTTGCACCTTGTCGTAATCAGCCAATATAAGTGTAGCGCCTTGAGATGCGAGAAGTTTTGCTGCTTCTCTACCAATACCAGCACTGGCTCCTGTGATTAGAATTGTTTTATTTAATAACATATTCATACTATGACTCCTTAGGTCGCAAATATTGATTGGATTTACTGCATTTCAGATTGATTAAAGACAGTGTTACCTATCTTTTTATGCAGGTAGGCGATACCTAAAAACGAAAGCCCCAGCCCCATGAGAGCAATAATGCGATAGATACCATCGCGTTGAGACATTTCAATGATAAACACCTCCAGTATAACCATAGCAAGCAACAACATCCCTCTCTGTTAACACTTTTTTCCGGGTGATGCCCTTAGGGTGATGCCTAGTGATGCCTATGGACAGCCACATAATCACTGTTGCTACCTGAAACACCAAAGAATAGGCGCACCAACAGAGTTGTTTCTGCCCAGTGGGTTAAATCTACCCACACTCTTGTCAGCAATCAACAACTTTCACTTGTGGCAAAAACGGGAATGGTTCTACCGAGTGCCTGTCCTGTGGATTCTTCGCGTTTTGGCATGTAATCATCGTTTCGCGCATTAAAAAACAATAAGTTAGTCGTGGAAATTTTGCCACCACATAAGGACGCGAAGAGCCAAGATTACGGCTAGCGTGCTATACTTAGGGTGAAAATTTATTTAAAAATGTGATATCTTTTCATGTGAATAAAAAATAAAGAGGAGTTAATAATCTATGAAAAAAATACTATCTACGTCCGTAATACTGTTTTTTGTTGGCATATCTCTTGCAGTTGCTCATGTGGGGAAAAGTACTTGTGCGCTTCAAGTTGTTGGTTCTTCAAATGAACATTTGGGTAAGTGTACAGTAGCTAGTGGTTGTTATGGAGCACCATCTAGTGTTTGTACCCTCAAAACTGATAGTGGCTCCACTGTAGCAATTTGGAGCAGCAATACAAAGAATTTATATTATGTAGAAGTTCTCTCCTGCGAGAAAGACAATGGCAGTGATAATACATTTAGAAACCCTAAAGAGATTTCGTGCGATGAGCTTAACAAATGGTATAATTGCGATGGCACTCTTACAAAGAGTAGTACTTGCAGTTAGAGCCCGTCCGAAAAGATCTGCGCTCCGCGCGATGCAGAAGTCGCGAAGAATCAGACAGTAATAATAATACTGTCTGATTTTAAGGCAATTGTCAGATTAAGTCGCGACTTCTAGAACTTTTATCAATCGTGACTTTCTCGAGCAAATCATGCTGACCAGGCGCCATTTGAAATCAAGCATGCGCGTTGACTCATGGTAAAAGGTAACCCTAGCTATCTAAAATTCAGATACGTTGCCTCACATTAGAGGTAACTTTAACCACTAAACTTAAAAACTTAAATACTTAAAAACCAATCAGTAGTATGAGTGAAGAAGAATATGTCATTATCAATTAATAATACGTTGGTGCCTATGCTTTTAAAGGGTGCTGTCTTTTCTACCGCCTTCATGTTTGCTGCTCAG
>QIJM01000394.1 GCA_003232445.1 Paraglaciecola arctica | reverse complement strand
AACGCAGTCGTTAGAAAAACCGTCAGAGGCCTTAGCTAAAAGAGGCGTGAGCTACATAGAAGTGCGGGCGCTAGACGTTAATCCATTTAGTGGCATAGGTATTGAGGAAAATCAGTTTTATTTTCTAGATGTGTTTTTGTTATATTGTGTCACTAAGCCAAGTGCGCTGATGGATGCACCGCAGTATCATGAAACCGAAGTCAATTTAAGTGCGGTAGTGGGTCATGGGCGAGACCCTGAGTTAATGCTCTCAAATGAGCAACAATCCATAGGCTTATCTGCTTGGGCATTGCAACTATTTTCTGATATGCAAGAAGTGGCTTTGGTACTCGACCAAGCGAATGGCACAACACATTATTCAGCTGCGTTACAGCTGGAAAAACAAAAAATACTTGAGCCTGGTTTGACTCCCTCAGCCAAAATTTTACAACGATTAGTCAGCCAACAATGTGATAATGGCTCATTAGGGTTGGCTTTGGCAGAAGATTACAAACAACAATTAATAGATTCTGATTATGAATTTATGAATGCTGAAGAATTGGCGGAACACGCGCGATTATCTATTGAAAAGCAGGGTGTGATTGAGCAGCAGGACAATATTTCTTTCGATGATTTTCTAAGTAGTTATTTTTCGGTTGTCACAACTGATTGATCTCAGGCAAAAAAAAAGCCTGATAAATATCAGGCTTCAAAGCTACTACTAGGGAACACACACAATAACTAGAACACGCAAATTAAGAGTAGGTTATGCAACAAAAGTTCACAAAAAAACATCATTTTTTTAAAAATATTTTAATAACTATAGCTAGTACCATATTTTTAGCGGCTTGCACTGCCACACCGCCACAGAATATTAGTAATATTTGTGATATTTTTACTGAAAAACGAGAGTGGTTTGAAACTGCAACCGACATGAAAGAGAAGTGGGGTGTGCCCATTCATGTACCTATGTCGATGATGTATCAGGAAAGCTCATTTAAAGCGAAAGCCCGTCCACCCAAGGACTACTTCTTTTTTGGACTGATACCTTGGGGGCGCGTCAGTAGTGCCTATGGTTATTCTCAGGCCAAGACTCCTACTTGGGATGATTACAAACGCGAAACAGACAACTCTTGGGCTGATCGTACTGACTTTTCTGATGCTATGGATTTTATGGGCTGGTTTATTAACAAAACTAACAAAATAAACGGTGTATCAAAATGGGATACTGAATTGCAGTATCTTAATTATCACGAGGGATGGGGCGGTTATAGCCGAGGCAGCCATAATAAAAAAGCATGGCTAAAAGACGTGGCTAAAACTGTTAATGCACGATCCTTAAGATATGCGACCCAATTAAAAACCTGTGAAGATGAGCTGTCTAAAGGCTGGTTTTGGGGACTGTTCAGCTGACACCCTGAGCAAGTAGTACAGGCCATTCATTGACCTGTACTACAGCTTAATATACCTAGCGTATTTTATTTTGTTATTGAATCCGTTAAAAAGTTTCCCAACTAAGCTCTCACTCCTTGTATCACTTGCGGTAATGGTCATGTTAGGCAATGAATAAAAGTCACTCAATGCTTGATGTTCGCTAAGTAATAAAGGAACAAAACATAAGCCAAAGTCCTTGCCTAATGTTTTGCCAGTACTTTGTTCGATGTCTGTACCGATGAAATTTTGAATGTCTGCGTGAGTTGTTGACTGACAAACAACGATTAAGTGGAAATCTCGCTTAGATCGTAAAGTCGCAGATATTTGCTCAATAATCGAGGTCATATTGTCTGAGCCAGATGTTGCTTTTTGAATACAGCTGTTACCGACGCAGATCATAGTTAAATCAGTACTTAATATGGCGTGGTGCAAATCACAAGATGCAACTAAATTGTTTAGTTTACGAACGTGTTTTACAAGCGCTTTTAGCTTTGAGTCGGCGCAGGAGACACGTCCCTGATTTAAAGCATTAACCTTACGTTGATCGTGATCAACTGCTATCACCTTGTGACCCAATGCGGCTAATCCTATCCCAGATACAGTGCCCGTTGTGCCTAGTCCTACTATATTGATTTTTAAGCTATAGCGACTAATGGGTAAACAGTGACTTTTATTATGATCATTACCAACAGCCACAATTTTATTCAGCCTATAGGGAGCGGTTTCGGTCGATTGGTTATGCTCTAATATTTGGGGCTTAGGATCTGCTTGATATAGAGAAATTTGCTCTAACATGTAATTCACTCACTTTAGATAAAACAACTATAGGGGACAAGGTGCTTATTTTTAAATAATTCAATAATTCAAGTGAGGAAAGCAATTATCATTCCATGGTTTTTATATCTTTATAAATCAATGGTTTACAGTTTTATTAGTTGTTTTTTGCTGGAATGTCTAATAAAAGCAGTATTTATTGTTTCAAATCAGAGACATTCACGCCACCCTTAAAATAGTCCCGCTGCAAAACACCGATTAGCCTTTGATACTATCTCTCAAGACTCGACAAAATCGGATTGTCGCCAAAGCACAACATTAGGTGAAAAGACTAAGTTAAGTTAACGAGCAGATCGATTTAGACTTTAGTTTTGCGCTGAGTCTGGCTACTCACGGGTTTTTGGAGAATCTGAGCCACTTAGTTCTTAACATCACTCCCCAGAAACGACATTTGTGTCTTCAGTGGCTAACGTCTCCCGATCGGCTTTGCTAATGTATTTAGGCTTACTTTTGGAGGACAATTTGGCATTAGCCTTTTTGGCACGAGCCTTTAAAATCTGATTACCTTTTTTACGACGATTCATATGTATCTTCTCAATTTATCAACACAAGCAAGGCTGCTTGGCCTCCCCATTCTTTTGGCGCTTGGTGAAACCCCATTACCGCTGGGTGTTGTATCAACCAATTGGGAATGGATTTTTTCAGCGCGTAGGTGCCTTTGCCATGCATGATGGATACACAATATACATGGTGTTTTTGTGCTGCATGAATAAGCGCAGCGATTTCGAGTTTGGCTTGTTCTTTTTTAAAACCGTGTAAGTCGAGGATTAGATCGGGTGGATAATCACCCCGACGTAGGCGTTTGACTTCGTGACTGTCTGCCTCTGGGTTGACATATTTGAGTGGTTGGTCGATATCAAAGTGGCCTTCAAAACCATCTGAAAACTCAAATGCAGCAGCAGCTTGTTTGATTTCTGCCAAATCAGCCTTGTTTTTTTGCGTAAGTTCCGAATTCTGCTTGCTGGAAAAGCGCTGAGGCGGTATTTTGTCCTGCTTTATTGGCGCTACATCTTTGAACTCATTTTTAAATAGATCAGGTTCATCACTATCTGTTTGAGTTTTACGGTGAAATGGCGTGTTTTTCATTCATTACAAGTACATATTTGCTATGAAATCAGCATAACAAACTTTGCTAGCAGAGAATATGTATTCAAGGTTTACGAACCTATATTTATTAAGCGATAACATGACCACAGATACTTTTTCCGAAATAGACGCCGAACAGATAGCCGAAGACTTACACACCATCTTAGATATGGTGAGGTGGTCGGTGAGTTGTTTTAATCAGGCAGG
>QIJM01000078.1 GCA_003232445.1 Paraglaciecola arctica | reverse complement strand
CAGGGTTTGCCTGTGGAACAAACTTTACAAACCTTGCCCATGCGGGTTTCTCTAGGGTTAAGGTGTTTTTTTCGCTCGCATCTAGCGGCCAGGTTGCCAGTTTTTCCCAAGGTCCTAAGGGTGAATCCAGAGAAGTGAAAATATCGGTACTAACATAGCGGTTTGCTGTGATATCGTTTCCATAATGCCAGTTGAAAGATTGTAAGCTTGCAGCACGATTATGATTAAACGCGATGACCCATTGATGAATTTCATCTTTGTAATAATGGTTGCTGCCTGCATCGTTCTTTGCGGTCAGCATTGCTTTGTTATAACTATGCGTTGGTTTTTTCTGAGACCCCCAAACCACATGACCGCCAAGTTCTGGTAAAGCGATATTAGTCTTAGCAAGAGCGGCCAATGTATTAGGCTGGGCCAGCACTTTCCATTCCCCTAACGTTATTCTTTGATGATCGCGACTGTTGAGCAGAGTGAGGCGAGCAAAGCGGGCAGAAATAGGTATGTCGAGCAGGAAAAATTGCTCTTGGGTGTGCGCCGAAAGTTTAGTGGTTAAGGCCTGTTTGAAGTTTTTTCCATCAATGGATAATTCAACTTTTACTTCTGAAGCATTCCTTTGGGGCGAGCCGGAGCCTTGTAAACCGAAAGGGTGAAAGCTAAAACCAACAATCTCTACCGGGTTCTTTCCGGCCAGCTCGATAATCGGTTGTATTGTCCCTGGGCTGGAGTACTTGTATATAGGGCGGCTTGTAGAAAAATAATCCCCCACAGAAGCCAACCCATCATTCAGATACTGTAAGCTTCTATTGTCATTTAGCATTTTCCCACCCAATGCAGAAGATGCTACGTTTATTGTCCCTCTCAGTGCTTTGGGCACCGGTGAGAAAACACTTGGTTTCACCGCAGGCACAAATCGCTGCGCTTGTAACTCAAGGGTCGCGTAGGTGGCTCGGTTAATATTATCGCTGGCGCTCAATTGAATGGTCACAGGCGGATCTGGCCAAGCATCTGGTTGAATATCTACGGTTATGGGCACAACAGTAGCGCTTTGTGCGGCAACAATGACCTCTGGCGTGGCCACTAAGGGATTCCATTTATGATCTGTGCTGGTGATGGTTAATTGGGCTGTAATTTTTTCAGATGATGGGTTTGTAATGGTGGCGTTAAAGGTGATTTGTTGTCTAAGCTCATTATAAGCAGCAACAATTGCATTTGGTTTGCCCATCTCGATGGACAAAGGCAACTCAGACTCGGGCGGAAAAACCTGTAACTCATCGCTTTGAGGACTCAAGTCAAATCGATACGCGCCACTGCCGCGGACGCGCAAAAATGCTTCCGTATTAGCAGGAATTTGCACAGTCCACTTGTTGTCATCTAATTTTGTAAAGTTTGCGATTGCCTTGTGGCCCCCATCAACAGCTGTAATTCTGGGGCTTGTTGAGCCAGCCACCGATAAGTTTATTACCCATGGGTTTTTTAAAATAGGCAGGCGGTAAAAGTCATTTTTGTAATAGGAGTCGCCCACTTCACCGTTCAATATCCACGATGGGGGAATATCATTAGACAATGGTGTTGTATCATTGGGCTCTTTATCAGAAACTATGGAGCGACCAAATACTGACTTGATCGACAAGGTGTATTCAGCATCGCTGGGTGCACTCGCCTTTAAACTTATAAAGTGGTCGCCTGGTTCTAAACTCAATTGTCTGCTCAAAGAGTTGGTCGCGGTATAGTGCTTTATCTCGCCTCTATCCCAGAGGACTTTAATTGCAACCGTCCCCGGATAATTAAAATCTAACTGAACGGTTTGTTTTGCTGCCAAGTGAAAACGATAATAATCATATTCATCTGCTGCCGTAAGCAAACCAATTCGTTTACCTCCCAACTCAATTTTTTGTGCTGTCGCGTAATCATTATTGGGTTCGCGTTCTACTTCTGGGTTGGGCGGGCCAAGGGGTATTGCGCGTAATACATACTTAGTTGAATCACGACTGGTTAGTGAGAACTGATGTGTGCCGGAGAGTAAATAGAGATTATCAAGGCGCAGTCGTTTAGCCCCAGGCAATGCTTTAACGTTGGCGTCAGAGCTACCATTTTGCGGGTGATATTTTAGTACATTAAGATTGCTGCCAATCGCTTGTAATCGCCAAAGCTGAGGTTCTTGCCTTGCATTAAGGGTGAAATAGTCTATGTCTTGTTTGCCTAATGTACCCTTAATGAGCCCTCTTTTTCCAAACACGCTGGCATCGATAAGTTTATCATTGGGTTCTAACTCATTATTTTTTTTGAGCTTCCCTGTTATGGATTTTGAAATGGAATATTCGCCCAACACCGAAGAACGACTAACCAACAAACCCTGTAAACCTGGATTCAAGCTTAACGAATCTAACACCAGTGGTGGTTTTCCAGAACGGCAACTGCGTGATTTTCCCTTTGCATTCAACAAACAAAATTTTATGGAATTTATATTCGGGGACTCGAGTGTTAAATTAAATACATCTTGATCTTCTTCATTGACTAAAAATTTAAAATAATCAGATTCTGATTTTTTATCTACTTTTGCCGCTAGCGGTTCGTTCAGGTCGATTGTATTCGCCCTAATCCATTTACCATTTGGCTCAAGTTCGCTGCCTTTAGTTACTACACCCGTTTGAACAATACGAATATTGCGAGCAGCGGGTTGTTTATGCTTATCATGTAACTGAACAAAATACTGGCCTTCTTGCAGTGCTAAATTTGGCAGCGTGTAATGGCCATATTTATCAGACTTAGCCTTGGCAATTTCAGTGCCTTTGTCATCATATAAACTCACGTTAAGTTTACGCTCTAACATTATCTCCCCGTTGATCGACCACAGTAATTTAGATTTTGTTTCATCAATCTTTATTGAATACCAGCTCTCGCCATCTAATACTGCAGCATGACTTCTTCCTGGGGTTAGTTTATAAGCCGCTTCCTTTGTGCTATGCGGCTTTTTATAAGCATAAGAAACTCCAAGACCTTGTTTAATTATTAAACGATAGGCATTGGGGATTCCTGGCTCTTTTATTGTTTGTGTAGAGTCTAGTCCATCGAGTGCTAATTTAGGGCTAGGGGGTTGAATAAGTGCTGATTTAGGGCTTGGCGGTCGAAAACCTTGTTTTGTCCCAGCTTGAAACAAGCCCACGACATAATCACCCGCAGGGAAAAACATGTTTTTCCTGTAAACCGGCCTTGAACCGTCACGAATCCCAAAAGTGAGTAATTTATCAAAACCCAATATTACAGCGGGTTTTGATTCATCGTCATCATTTGGGTCTTGACCATAATTAACCCTGACAATTGAAACACCTGTGAGCGCTCCTGGGATGCCATGTAGGGTCATATCCCAAAGCTTAAGCGCATCGTCATCAGAAATACGCCAGAGAAAAGCATCCTGATCACTGCCACTCATAGACCCTGATAGAATGGCCGGAGCAGAAAAACCCAGTGCTTGCTGTGGATTATTATTAGGCTCGAATTCGACAATAACGGGTATTGCAGTGGCAGCAACCGCCACTTTGCAAAACAAGCCTA